>JAGXSD010000055.1 GCA_018333955.1 Erysipelotrichia bacterium | reverse complement strand
CAAGTGGACTCGTCCTCCACTCGGATCAAGGGTTTCAGTATATTTCAACTGAATACCAGACTGTGTGTGAATCAAGGGGAATACTTATTTCGATGTCCAGAAAAGGAACCCCACTTGATAACGCAGTCATAGAGAGTTTTCATTCATTACTGAAGAAAGAAACTCTATACAATAATGATATCAAATCTCATGACGAATACATCAAAATAGTGAAGTCATGGTTAATCTTTTATAACACACGCAGAAGACGAAACAAAAAGTAGACACTTTTTTTAAGTGTCTACTCTATGGGGTGCACTTCACATTAGCTTACTTTTTTAGATATGGATATATTGGTTCTATGATTGTGATTTCATTTCTTGTTCAAATTTTAGGACTTAATGAATTTTCAAAAGTGATTATTGGTGTGCTTGTATTGTTGTATGGTGTATATATGTTAGTGGGTTTGAGGTTTAAGTTCATCCATGTTTATTGTGGTTTACAGGAGTCGTACTATCAAAAGATGACGCCTCATAGACCATTTGAGTTTACACAAGAAATGAAAAGAGATTTAAAGTATATAGGAATCCTTTTTGTGATTGGTGGGATAGTGTTTTTGTCTTTATAAGGAACTAAAAACAGAGGATGTTCCTCTGTTTTTTTTATGGTCCCATACTTTCTTGTTCCCACACAGGAAATACACCATCTTTTTTCTCTATGAGTACCCCCATATAAAGAGGGTCTTCATTTCCATCATTATCAGAGATCATCACTTCCACAGTAATCGAATTAATGGTTGTCCAATCATTAGTGGCATTATTGATCACAATAGAGACTACAATTTGATCTTGTTGTTCATAATATTCAATAATTGGATTGATGACATTCTCTCTTAGGTTAGCTAAATCAGCTTCAGTCCAGAAGATTCTTCCTTGAATATAGATTTGTGGTAACACAAGTCCTTCAGGAAAAGGATTCACTGGACATTCATCACAGATTGGACATTCTTCAACCTCATCACAAGGTTCATTTGGTGTGGGAGCACATGCGCTTAGGTGTATGCTAATCAAAGCAATCAATAGGATTGTGGGGTGCCTCATTAGAATTCTCCTTTAGCTTTATAACCTTATTATAGCTTGCTTCAAAGAAAGATTGAAAGATGAGTGATGGTTTTTATTAAATGCATAAATAATTAAACTTATCAGTGTAGTTAGTGCATGTGAGGAATTAAAAGAACTTATTCATCATATTGAATGAATAAGCTCTTTTTATAGTAAGTCATATGACTTCTTTTGGTTAATCAATATTAAATATAGCTTAGTAATTAATGCCTACCGCAACAACATTTTCAATGCTATCAGCGCTGCATGGTGTTACTCCATACACCATATCGCATGCATCACATTTTGCTTCATGAGTTGTCATCATAAAGGTATAGTCGCAAGAACATTTGATTTCAAATGCCTGTGGTAAAGCTACTGAGGATACTCCTTTTCTTCTAATCTTATCCACTGCATTTAATGTTTCATCACATCCGCATGAGTGTGTCATAGTTTTTTCCTTCTTTCATTATTTATAATTGCTTGTCAATCTTCTCATAAAATAAAGTGAAATGATATGTGTTTGAAACTCTTTCTAAATCATCGATTGCAATGTTTCGAAGCATCATTCCTTTTTCTAATGTCATAATTTTTCCCATCGTATTAAGCATCCCTGAATCCGCAAGTTTTGAAAATCCTGCCTCTATTAATACTTGTTTGTATTCGGGATATGCTTTAATGATTTCAAAGACTGTTTGTTGAATATTGATGTAAATCATTGTGACCACTTTATCTTTTTTAGTACACCATGTGACTTCAATGTGTGTCTTATATCATGATCAGGTTGTGACTTAATAATCGTAATAAAGCGATGGAAATACCAATACTTTGTAACGACTAGAATAATTAAAACTAGTCGAAGGATGATGTTATTGATGGTAATAAAGCTTATCAAGACAACTAGATCTGAATATAACATAAGCAAATCCTTCTGTTTTTTGCTCATACACTTATGCTTATGAAATGATTCTAAATGTTTTGTGTAAAGCTTTGATTGGATAAACCACGTATGGAATCGCTTTGAGCCTTTACTATACGCAAATACTGTGAGAAGTAGAAATGGTGTTGTTGGTAACCCTGGTAAGATAACACCAAGGAGTCCTAGAGCACAACTTAACGTTCCAATCACAATCCACATTAGTCGCTTAAACATAATCTTCAAGTAGTCGCTTTTCACTATCTAGTGCTTTAAGTGGAGCAATATCTTGTGTCATTTCAAGCGTTCCTAAGTAGTTACCTTGTGGATCTCTCACTGCAAAATAGCGAATATGAACAAACTTGTCTTTTATTTTAATCCAAAATGCTTCTTCATCCTTAACACCACTTCTAAATCTTTCAATAATTGTTTCCACTATATCTACACTTTTTGGAGGATGGCAATGATGGACATGACGACCAAGAATGGTAACTGGTCGCTCAAACACACGTTCTTTTCCATTGGAGAAATATCGGACATGACCTGAAGCATCAACAAATGTCATATCCAGTGGTAGTGTATTTAACATGGCTTCTAAGACATGGACATCTAAACCACCAGTTTGGAACTTGACATGATTGTTTTCCACTTCAGGTTGATGATGTTCTTGTTTTTGAACTAAGAAGTGTTGTTTTGGAACTTCATGGAAGTATCCTATCTCATCACTCGCTTGAGCAATATCAATGAAATTAAGTAAATTGAGTTGTTCCTTTAAAAGAGGAATCAAAATCTGATTTTCTTTAAAGATCATTTCTCGCACTTGACTTAGTGTGACTTTCATTTGTTCTTGAAGTGCTTCTTGATTAATATCTTTCTCATTAAGACGACGAATCGTTTCCTTGATGTGAGCTCGAATAGAGTCGTCCACTCCCCACATCACTTGAGGAGGGGTGGTGATTCCTTTTTTCTCTAAATACGGGAAGAACAAATGTTCTTTTCGTTTATAGTGCTTATCAATTTCTAAAAGACGATCAAAACCAATACGCAACATCATAATATGATGAGCATTGAATTGTTGAGTAAATGGCTCAATCTCCTCAACTATGAGTTTTTCAATCAGGGCATTTTCTTCTTCTAATACACGTAGAGGATGTCCAGATAATAGCTTAGCATCGCCTTGATGAATCAAACTTACATTAACCCCCATGACACTTGCATGAACATCACATAGTCGCTCAATCTCTTTCACAGATAAACCATCTTCCACAAGCGCACTTTCAATTTCAACAATCTCTTTAGTGGTTACAGTACCAAATTGTTCTTGAAACTGTGCTTTAACGATTTCTACATCAACCCCTTCATGCAGTTTCTTGATTAACTGCTTAAGAGCTTCTTGTCTTTCTCTACTTTGGTTATTAATAAGTTCACTCATGAGTTCACTCCTTTTCAACGTATCTTGTTTTATATGTCTAAGTTTAATATACTTAAGTTGAAAATAATGTTGCAATTGCAACATTAGGAGGTTTTATGATTCATGTATTAAGAAAATGCCCATTATTTCAAGGATTAACTCCTCAAGAACTTGACCACTTTATTGCATGCAAGAAACCACGTGTTAAAACTTTTCATGCTAAAGATATGATTGTTCAAGAAGATACGTATATAAAAGACATTGGTGTCATCATCACAGGAGAAGTATTACTATCTAAAACAGATTTCTATGGCAATGAAAACATTATTGCCTATCTCAAAGAAGGGAATTCATTTGGTGAAGCTATTGCCCTTGCAAAGAATGAACCAAGTCGAGTGAATGTCATTGCGAAAAGTGACACAGCCATCGCCTTTTTTGATATACAAGAGTTTGTTGCGGGATGTTCTAAGTTTTGTGGGTATCATCAAAAGATTACTGAGAACTTACTTCATGTCCTTGCGAAAAAACTTATCGAAATGCATAAAAAAGTTGATACATTATCAAAGCGAACCATTCGTGAAAGACTGTTGGAATACTTGAACCATTGTCCTCAAATTGAAAGCAATACCACACTCATTCCATTCACTCGACAAGAACTTGCGAACTACCTTAATGTGGATCGCACTGCTTTAGCACGAGAAATGAAATCAATGATTGATGAAAAGTTGATTAAAGTTGAAGGAAAGAAGGTAGTGTTTTTAAATCATAGTGCTCTTAGAGTATAGAAAGAACAAGTTATTCTATGAGTGTTGAACAGTACTCATGTGTTGTGATATGCTAGCGAAGGAAAGAAGGTGGATTTATGAAACAATTAAAATCAAAATTCACCCAACAAATTTAGTCGATTATTTGTTTGGGTTGTCTCATTAATTTCTAATCGACTTAGAAAAGAATGAACATGATCATTATAAAAGAAACTGAAACTAAAGATTTAGATTTTTTATGTGACCTTTGGAATAATGGTGAGGTCATGAAATGGGTAGGTTTTCCTCAAGGTTTAGGCAAACATAGAGATGATATGAACCCATGGTTTGATGCCATATCAAAAAGTGGTAGTGCTAAACATTATAGTATCTATAATGATTCTCAATTTAGTGGAGAAACTTTTTATCGTATAAAAGATGATATTGCTTATGTTGATATCAAGCTTGATCCTAAGTTTCATGGGAAAGGGATTGCTAGTTATGCACTTAGTTTTTGTATGACACAGATATTTATTAATTTTCCAAATCTCAAGGTTCAAGTGGATCCAAGAATTACTAATACACAAGCAATCAACCTTTATACAAGATTAGGATTTAAACCAACAGGAGAGTTTAGTACTGAAGTTAATCAAGTTTTCACATGTGCTTTGCAAAACTTTAAACCAAGTCAGAAGTATTTAAGTGATGCTGTAAAGATTGTAGATTTCAAAGAAGCAGATTTAGAGAATGTTTATAAACTTGCGTATGAACAACCACATTATCGATTTGAAGATTTTGATGCTCCATACTTTGGGAAAGAAGAACGAAAGACATTTGAAGAGTTCACTCTTTATTATCATGAGAGATACATAAATAAAGCATCATTAAAAGCAATAAAGTTAGAAGATAAACTTGTTGGGTCTGTATCATCTTATTATGTAGACTCAAGAACACGTTGGTTAGAGATAGGTATACTCCTTTATGAAGAAGATATGTGGAATAAAAGTATTGGAAAGATTGCGCTAAGACAGTGGATTACCCATATCTTTAATACCCATAATATTGAACATATTGGTTTATCAACCTGGTCGGGTAATCAAAGAATGATGAAATCTGCGTTGAATGTAGGACTCAATCTAGAAGCTCATATACCTAAAGTTAGGTACTATCAAGATTATTATTATGATTCATTAAAGTATGGAATCACAAGAAGTGAATGGTTTTCTAAACAAGAACAATCATAGTATACATAAAATTAGCTTCAACATTACTGCATTAAGGCAATGCAGTGATGATGAAGTTTTTTTAGTTTGTATCTAATAATCATTAATATTAAAGAAAGTATTGTTTATGGAACAACTCTGTATTTTTTAGATGTTATTGACTTCGCTGCAATCATTATGCCATTAAGAAAAGCTAAGAAGATGAAAAACACTAAGAACAACAAGCCCAATATAATCTTAAGTATTAGTTTCATAATTCCCTCCCTAATTTCATCATACACTATGATTAGTACTGTTAACTCCATCTATTGAGATTAATGTTCAAAACAAGTCATTATATTAATGTTTCATTCGAATAATCATAGATGTGAGATAATATTGGTACAGTTCATCATGTGTAGATCGTCTTAATAATGGGCAATTGGATGAACATTTCAGTTCCATTGAGTGTCCCAATAATGAGAAACAACCATAAAATAATCAGGAATATAATTAATTTAGTCAAAACTTAGTCAAATTATGGAATAAAGTGTTGACAATGTAAGCGCTTTGGCCTAAGATATATTCAAAAGTTATTCATTTTATGAATGAATACTGAATGCTTTCGAAAGGAGAAAGAGATGAAGATCAAGAAGAGCATTGAAAGAATTCCTGGGGGAATGATGGTTGTGCCTTTACTTATTGGTGCAGTCCTTAACACATGGTTTCCTTCCGCTTTAGAAATTGGAGGATTCACTACGGCAATTGCTCGTGGAGCAAGTCCACTCATTGGGGTATTCTTATTTTGTATGGGGGCTGGCATTAGCTTTAAAGCAGCTCCAAAAGCATTGGTACGTGGTACCGCGATTACATTCACTAAGTTTGCGATTGGGGTACTCATTGGCTTAGCCGTCGCGGCATTATTCCCAGTTAATGGTTTATTAGGTTTATCTTCGATTGCGATTATTGCCGCAATGACTAACAGTAATGGTGGTTTATATGCTGCATTAGTGGGTCAATTAGGAGATGAAACAGATATTGGTGCTATTTCTGTATTATCCGTCAATGATGGTCCATTCTTAACACTTATTGCTTTGGGAACTGCGGGTCTAGCAAGTATTCCTCTCATGACATTGGTAGGGGTTATTGTTCCTATCGTATTAGGGATGATCTTAGGTAACCTTGATGATGATATGAGACAATTCTTGACTAAAGGTGGACCAGTTTTAATTCCATTCTTTGCTTTCGCATTAGGAGCTGGTCTAAACTTTGGAACTATCGTAAGTGCAGGTTTCGCTGGGGTTCTACTTGGTGTCTTAACTACAGTCGTCGGTGGTGTATTCAACGTCTTAGCTGATAAAGCTTCTGGTGGTACAGGTGTGGCTGGTGCAGCGGCATCTTCAACTGCAGGTAATGCGGTAGGAACTCCTGCGGCAGTCGCCTTAGCTGATCCAACTTTAGCTGCAGTGGCTTCTGTAGCGACTGCTCAAGTTGCGGCTTCTGTCATTACAACAGCTTTATTAACTCCACTCTTTACAACCTTTGTGAAGAAACAATTTCCTAAAAAAGTAAAAGCTTAATATCAAGTCTAAGTTGAAAGAATCAAAGCCTTGGTTTTGATTCTTTCTTTCTTCAAATGAAAGTGGGTGTAGGTATGAAACTAACAATTATTGCGGATGATTTTACAGGATCAAATGATACTGGAGTTCAATTTGCGAAAAAAGGATTAAGAACGGTGGTCACCACTAACCTTCAAGAGTTTGGTGAGAATATTCTTAATGCGGAGGTGGCAGTTATTGATACTGAAAGTCGCTTTGATAGTGCACCTGTGGCGTTTGATAAAGTGAATCAAGTATCAAAGCAACTTTCAGGTCACCATATTACTTTTGTGTATAAGAAACTAGATTCTACATTTAAAGGGAATGTTGGAGCTGAGATTGAAGCATGTATGGATGGGTTTGGCTATGATTTCGCAATACTTATTCCTGCACTTCCATCCAATGGTCGTCAAACCATTGAAGGGCATGTGATTGTGAATGGTACACCACTTCATTTAACTGAAGTGGCGAATGATCCTAAGACCCCAGTCAAGAAATCATATATTCCTGATATCTTGAGTCAACAAATGGACAAACGTGTTCATGTGGTGTTTAAACCACTGAAGGGATATGATGTATTAGAAGTTGTCGAGACGATTAAACATCATCGCTCAAATGGGGTTGAAGTCTTAGTGTTTGATGCGTATGATAATGAGGATTTAAAACAACTTGCGGCCGCCTTAAGAGTGTATGAAGAAAGATTCTTAATGGTGGGTACTGCAGGGCTTGCGGAGTTTTTAACGGATGCATTACAACTTAAGTCACGTCGTTGTGTGTTATCAATTATTGGAAGTGTGAGTGATGTGACTCGTCAACAAATTGAATATGCATCCAATCATCATGAACTGATGGTGGTGGATTATGATATTGATGCGATGTTTGATGAAACCTTAAGTCATGATGTTATTAATAAGGTTGTGAAGGAACTTAAAGCAGGTGGCCATGTGGTGGTGAGAACTGCAGGACATGTTGAGGATGTAAAAAAAGCTTCCTTAAAAGCTGAAGCCTTAGGTTTAACAACGTTTGAAATGAGTGATCGGATTGCGGAGAAGTTAGGGGATTTAACTTCTAAAGTTGTGGATGAAGCGAGTGATGTGATTAGTGGTCTTTATATTACAGGTGGAGATACGCTCATTAAGATTGCGAAGCATTTAGGTATTGAAGGTATGGTTATTGTGAAGGAAGTGCTTCCAGCAATTCCTATGGGACGCTTTATTTCAGAGAAATACCAAGATATTAATATTGTGACTAAAGCAGGTGGCTTTGGTAAAATAGATGCATTTGATGTGATATTGAAAGAATTGAGGTAACGTGTATGAATCAACTTCCGATTATTTTAACCATGGGTGATCCGGCAGGGATTGGTCCTGAGGTCATTCTTCAAAGCTTTAAGAAAACCGAGGTGAATACATTGCCTGTGGTTGTTTTTGGAGACTTTGAAGTGATGGAGTTATTCAAAACACAACTGAATATTAGCGAGTATGCACTCAAACAAGTTTTCAATATCAACGATGTGGTATTTAATGAAAAAGTTCTCAATGTGGTGGACTTTAATAATATCGATATGTCTACCTATAAGATGGGTGAAGTGAGTCAGATGTGTGGGCAAGCAGCGTTTGAATATGTGGTGGAATCCATTAAAGCTGTGCAAGCAGGTCTTGCAAGGGCTGTAACCACTGCGCCTTTAAATAAAGAAGCGATGCATCTAGCGGGGCATTATTACCCAGGACATACTGAAATCTTTGCGGAGTACAGTGGATCAAGTGATTATGCGATGATGCTTTATGATGAGAAACTATCTGTGATTCATGTATCGACCCATATTTCATTATCTCAAGCGATTTCAACGCTTTCTCAAAAGCGTATTGAACAAGTCATTGAACTTGCGGGTGAGAATATTGCGAAGATTAAAGGGCGCAAAGCTAAGATTGCGGTGGCAGGATTAAATCCTCATGCGAGTGAAAATGGTTTGTTTGGTGATGAAGAAGAAAAGATTATTACCCCAGCCATTAAAGCCATGAAATCAAAATATGATGTGATCGGTCCGATCTCTCCAGATACCGTATTTGTGCGTGGTTTAAAGAAAGATTTTGATATTGTGGTGGCAATGTATCATGATCAAGGCCATATTCCATTTAAACTCTTTGCCTTTGATTCCGGAGTAAATACTTCGGTTGGTTTACCGATTATTCGTACTTCAGTGGATCATGGAACGGCTTTTGATATTGCGGGACAAGGTCTTGCGGGAGATAGTAGTATGGTCGCCGCGATTTTATTGGCAAATAAGCTAAGCCTATAATATAATCATATCAAAGAAGATTGAGGTGGCCCTTTGATTGAGAAACTAAGTCGAATTCAAGAATATATCTTTGCGCAAAAACAAGTGAGTTTAAAGGATTTGATGGATGTTTTTGATTTGTCAGAAAGTACAGTAAGACGCTACATCAACAAACTTGAAGAACAAGATCTTATTCGTAAAGAGTATGGGTATGTGGTTGCGAATACTAATGATAACTTAGTGAACATCAAAGCGCGGATTGATTACCTCTCTAGTGAAAAACAAAAGATTTCTCAATTGGCTTCTCATTACATTCATGATGGGGATACCATCTTTGTGGATTCTGGAACGACTCATATGCATTTAACGCAGTGGTTAAAAGACAAGAAGGATGTCACTGTAGTAACTAATAATCTTTTGTTTGCGATAAAAGCTGTGGATGAGGATTTACCTTGTGAGGTAATCCTAATGCATGGTTCAGTGAATAAGAAAACCATCTCGGTATCAGGAGATGCATCCATTAGATTATTGGATGAGTTTTACTTTGATGCCTGTTTTATTACGGTGAGTGGGATATCGCTCACTAATGGATGTTCTAATCGAACATCTCCAGAAGCACAGATTAAAAGAAAGATATTAAGTCGAAGTAAACTCAAAGTGCTTATGGCGGATAATTCTAAGTTTGATTTAGTCTTTCCATTTTCATTTGGAAAGATCAATGATTTTGATGTGATTCTTACCAATGAAAAGCCTTCCCTTGAATACTTAGAAGAAGTGAAAGCAGGGAAGACAAGGATTGTGTGGGAGTGAAATAAAGTAGTAAACCCAATCCAGATGGATTGGGTTTTGAGTTTAATACATATTAACAGAAAATTGAACTGCTGATAACATTGAAATTTTACTTTCTCACTTTGAGGACAATTTGTGGTAAATCTGATTTTGTGATAATGCCGAGTAATTTTTGTGTAGACTTACCGTTTTCTGTAATCAGTATTGCATCAAAAAAATTGCTTGATGTAGATTCACTAGAAAATATTTCAATTACTTCAGATAAATTTGAATCTCTAGAGATAAAAATGTAATTTCTCTCATTCTCTGAATGATTGAGTATTTGTGAAATTGAATTTTCAATATCAACAATCCCATCAGTAATGAACTTGTATCCTAACCATCTCGAAATTGTATTAGTAGTAAGTAATCCAACAAATTTATCATTATTCAACACAGGTACTTGAGAATAATCGTTTTTTACCATAAATTCTAATACATTTTTTATATTGTCTTCAGATTGGCAAGAATCTACACCTCGTGCAATATACTGATTTACTTTTGGAGGGTTTTCTAAATCTTGCAAAATACTTTTTAATTTTTCAATAGTTGATGAAGGAATAGCAATAACTTGCTTACCTTTATGTCTGTGAGATAGTAAGTTTCTTACTTCACGCATGATATCCAATTCAGAAATAATAGATTGCTTAACTTTAAGTCCTGAATTAGCTTTGTTTAGTAAATCTCCGAGATTTAATCTCTCTTCGTATTTAACCTTCAATATTAATCTAAGCTCATCTTCAATTTTTTGCATAAGTTCAATAAAATCTTGTACATTTTCCATATTTCACCTCTAGTTTAAATGTCCAATAATGCTTAATAAACTATCATAACTATCAACATCATGATATTTCACATCTTCAGTTGAGAATTCATTGAATAGCTTCTTAGCACATGATATCTTTGCTTGCTCAATGGGTTTTAGTTGCATAGTATCCATAGAACCTTTAGTTTCCGCAATAAAGAAAATGTGTCTGACAGTTCCTTGTTTGAATGTAATAGCCCAGTCCGGTGAGTAATCTCCCACTGGTGTAGGAATATAAAAACCTTTACGACCACGTGGAAGTTTCGCAAAAACTAATACTTCATCTGCAGTGTCTAAATCATTGGCAAACTTTTTCTCAATGCTATTCTCACTTAATCCATCTACAAACGTATAGTCTTGAATTGACTTTTTTAGTTGTAAAGCTTTTGAATATTCTAACGAAGACTTATTCATATGGAAAATCTCTTGAGAAAATACATCTTCACTACTAGGTTGATATGCAATATGTTCTACAACCATATTTGCTTTTTGAGAGTTTATGATCTTTGATACCTTATTGATGAATTCTTCAGGATTAACAGTGAATAAAAGCTGCTTACTATTGTCAATTCCAAGAAGGATTGAACCAACAGTTCTTCGAGTCAGGTTTGTAGCTTCTGCAATCTTTCCAATAAGATCATACCTAACTGCGCTTAAAGAATTGTTTTTAAGTGTTTGGGTAGTTCTATGAGTAGTTTGGATTTCTGCACCAATTTGCTCACCTTGAGTAAGTGTATAGGTGAGCTTGCTTACAGTCAGTTCTCTATCAATTGCATGAATTGAATTGTTGATAAGCTCATTACTATCAAATTCAACTGTGTAAGCATATTTCTTATTAATCTTATTCCAAAGCTCAATAAAGTGAGGCCAATTATCATTTAAAGGATTATCTTTGATTTTTGTTTCATGAGCATCCTTTATCATTGAATTAAACGCTGATTCATCATACACAGATTGAACTAAAGCATGAATTTCGTTTGATAAGTGACTGAGTTGCTCAGGAAGATTTTTAAGCATTTCATTATTGACGTCTTCTCTATACTTATCAGTAACATGACCAAAATCATCAACATAGTCATTTCTTACTAAGTAATTATAGATTGCTTGTGATTCATTAGTTGAGAATGTTTTAACTTGTTCGTTTGAATAAACGGTTCTGTTTTCAAAAAAAGCAATGTTTAGTAATGTAGGACGCTTATAGAGATCATCTGTAATCTCCTTTTGAAGACCTGTCACAAATGATTGGTAACTCTCGCTTGCAATAACGGTAAGTGTATTTAAGTCATGAACATATGCTTCACCAAGAGCATCACTATCTTGTCTGTCTCCATTAGTGTTTACGCACAATCTTAAACCACGTCCTACTTCTTGACGTTTAGTTGTTATGTTTGATGTTTGCTTTAGTGTGCAGATTTGAAAAACATTAGGATTATCCCAACCTTCTCGCAAAGCTGAGTGTGAAAAGATAAAGCGAGTTGGTTCTTCAAAAGAAAGCAATCTCTCTTTATTCTTTAAAATTAAATCATATGCTGAAATATCATCAGTGATATCGGAACCTCGCTTTACATCGCTGTTAATGAACCTCTTATTTTTATCAATAGAAAAGTAACCATTATGTGTTCTTTGAACTTCAATGTTTCGTAGATAAGCTTGATAAGCAGAATCAAAGATATTTAAATGCTCATTAAGGTAATTAACGTATTCTTCTTCAAAGATCTTTCCATATTCTCCAATAAGCTCTTGTCCTTCTTCATCGTAGAGTCTGTATTTAGAGACATCATCAATAAAAAACAATGAAAGACATTTTATTCCTTGTTCAAAAAGACGTTCCTCTTTTTCAAAATGAGATGCAATGGTTTCACGAATTTGGATTCGTTTTATGTCATTTTCATTAACATTTCCACTGGCTTCACCAACCTTTAAAACTAAACCACTAGAAAATGAAACAGTTCCATTAATTGGGTTTACTTCGGTGATATACAGATCTTTGTATTGTTCAAGTTGATTAGATGCTTCATATAAGCTGTCTCCGACTTCAAATCTCTGAGTGAATCGCTTGATTGATCCAACAAGCTTTTTCTCAAATTCAATTCGGGAAACAGGAGGTTTATTTTTATCAATACTAATTGATGATAAATAAAGGTATTGACTAGTACCAGTGAGGTTGTTAACATCAAATCCTTTAACTTCAATTCTTTTAACGAGTTTTTTCTTAAACGCATCAAGCGCATCTAAAACATAAACTAAGTTATACGATGTTTTATGAGTAGCAGAAAAGTTCAAAGAGAAAAGTGGATTAAAGTTTCTTTTTAGTGCATTTTGTGTAGCCTGTCCTGCCATTCTTTGAGGTTCATCCAAGATAATAATAGGTTTGTTTGCTTTAATTACATCAATTGGACGACGTGAAGCGAACTCATCACGTTTAGTGTAGATAATGCGAGCGGCTTCATTTCCCTTACTTCCTGCAACACTTTTATCTTCATTAAGAGTGGTATTAAATGCTTGGGTATTAATGATCATGACATTAATTCCAGCATTGTGAGAAAACTCATCTAGCTGATGAAGATTAGAAGAGTTATAAATGAAAAATCGTGCTTTTATTCCATATAATTCCATGAAATGATCTTGAGTCATTTCAAATGATTTTTTAACACCTTCTCTAATAGCAATACTTGGAACAACAACGATATACTTCCCCCAACCATAGTTCTTATATAGTTCAAACATCGTTTTAATGTACACATATGTTTTTCCAGTACCAGTTTCCATCTCAACATCAAGTGAAACTGCACCTAGTCCACTTATAAGTGTTGATGATTGCTTAATGTTGTTTCGAATTTGAATGTCTTTGATGTTAGCTAGTAATTGTGCTTGGTTAAGTTCGATATCTGCATTTCGATAACCTGCATCGAATTCATCATCCATTTCATCCAGGGTTGTTTGCCCAGTTCTTTCTCCGATGTCGCGTCTATATCGAACTATGTCATATTTAGGTTGACCATTAAAAACCGAAACAATACTTTTGGCTGCTTCAGTTTGAAAAGGTTGAACTTTAAATTTGAATTTCATCTTAAATCACTCTCCGCTTTGTTGTTGGGCTGTAAGTGTTGAAGATTTGTTCAACATTGATTAATGAACTGTCATTGATAAAAGAACTGTCTCTAAATACGGCATAGTAAGGTTTCATTTTTGCAATTCTTGTAACTGTTTCAGAGTCTACTTTATCAAAACAAGCAACAAGATAATCATCATCAACAGTTATGATGCTTCCATCAATATTTATCTTTGCGGATAATGGCACACCAAGTTCTAACATAACCTGGAATAGAATATCTTCTTGTGTACGATCTTCTTTAACATTTTCAATAAGATCTTCAAACTTGAAATTAGTTTCTTTGTACTCATCTGGAGAATAGAAGACATTGTTCATATTGCTATCATCTAGCTTTAACACTCTAAAACCAATATCAAGATTCTGAGTAATGAGACCCACATCGTCTTTGATTTTAATTCCTGCCTTCCTAATCCGTTCTTTTCCAATCTCACATATATTTCTGAATCCAGCCTTAAATGCCTCTGATTTCTCATCTGTTTCTTCTGGAAGTTGAACCATTATGAATTTTCGAGAACCATTGTCTTTTGCATTTAATTGCATAACTGCATGAGCGGTTGTGGAGGATCCAGAGAAAAAATCTAAAATTAAAGAGTCAGGTTTACTTGAAATCTGAATCAATCTATGTATTAGAGTTGATGGTTTTGGGTAGGAGAAAATCTCTCTTGATCCAAAAAAAGTTCTTATCTCTATACTACCTGATTTTGTGGATCCAAAATTTTGAGTGATAATATTAGATGGTTTCTGTCCACCTAGCTCATCTTTTAGAAACGATTTTACATACGGAGTCTTCCCCTTGCCTACAAATAGTTTTCCATTTCTTATCCATTCATTTACTGTTGATTGAGGAGCATATGAAGGCCATTCAATTTCATCACCATTAACAAGAGGAATTTTAACCAAATAATCTTTTTGCTTACTAAGATTAATTAATTGGAAAAGTTCTCCTTGATTAATCTCATTAATTATTCCGGAAACAAGATTCTCTTCAGGAAGATTCACTTTATGCCTTGATGTATCCTTTGGGTCAAGGTTGAAAATATTCGAACTGCTTGAGTTCTTACAAAAACAAAGAATATTTTCATAATGACTTCTGAACAATGAGGAATCATTTCCACCTTCTTTCCCTTTTTCCCAAACAAAGTTTGTTGCGAAATTAATTTCACCGAATATTTCATTACAGACTTTTTTAAGATTTTCAATTTCATTATCATCTATACTTATGAATATTACCCCATCTTCAGTAAGCAAATCTCTTGCCAATTTCAATCTTGGGTACATCATATTCAACCAATTTGTATGAAATCTTCCATTGCTTTCAGTATTGGTCACAAGTCTATTTCCTTGTTCATCAATTTGATTGTCTCGTCTTAGAAACTCTTGAGTATCCTCTGCAAAATCATCTTTATAGACAAAATCATTTCCAGTGTTATACGGTGGATCAATATAAATCATTTTAATCTTGCCAAGATATGTTTCTCTTAAGAGTTTAAGAACATCCAAGTTATCACCTTCAATATAGAGGTTCTCTGTATTATCAAAATCAACACTTTCTTCTCTACAAGGTCTTAAAGTTTTATTGATAGGAGCATTGGCTAATAACATAGCTTTCTTTTTATCTGGCCAAGTGAATTGATATCGTTCCTCTTTTCCTGACACAACTTTCTTATTGATGAGTTGCTGAAGTACATCCGCATCAATAGCTCTAGTGACAACTCGTTCACCATTTTCATCAGTTGTGATGGTTTCAGTGACAGCTTCAGGAAACAAATCCTGAAGTGCTAAGAACTTTTCATCCGATAAGTCAGCTGTATGCATCGCTAATTTAATGTTTTTAGTCATAAATCATTTTCTCCCTTAGTTCTTTTCTTAACTTCATTACGTCTTCCGCAAGTTGACGTTTTCTTCTTGGTTGAATCTCTTTTCTTGCTTTATCTTCCAGCTTTTGAATACTCTCTTCCATCTTCTGAATTTCAGCATTTAGAATGATAGACTCATCAATAGATTTAGATCTCACTTTTTTAATCTTAAAAATGTCTATGCATAGATTATCCCATACTTCTTGTATGCTCGTTCCAGTTAATTTGAAATTCCAATCACTAATAGGTTGTGATTGTGATGTTAAGATAGTTCCTGCTCGTTTTGTGGTAAAAAATGAACCAGTGCTTAATGAATAAAATAGTATGATGGTTTGATTAATTCCTTTGAATAATGCTTCTGAGATTTTTGGATTGTATTCATTTGATTTAGTTTGAACATGAATAATCACAAGAGGAAATGAATCTTTAATATTAAAGAGCCTGATTTTTTCTGCATCAATCACATTAATGATCGTTAATTTACTAATTTCATTCTCAATGAGTTTCCTATCGGTTATGTTCAAAGATTCAGATGATAAGACATGCTTCTTGGGAATAATTTTGTTGTACTCTGTAGATGTTGGTAAAGAGAACATAAATCACCTCAACGTATATTGATGAAGCAGATTAGTTCAAAGTCATTAACCCCTTCAATATCACCTAAATCCAAAGAAAATTGCTCCCCTTTGATAAAAGAACTAATGGATAATTCTTCATTAATGTCCACAATGGATGCTACAGCATCTTGTAGTAGTTGAGAATACTTCTGCATGTTCTTGCCATCTTTTGTTTCTTGGTTAAAATCACGGCATAAGGATAATAAAGGTTCACTATTGCCTTTACATAGCTTTCTAAAGATATCGAGTAATTTTTTAGGTTGCAAATGATCAATATGAACCGAAGAATCATTTTGGATATACACCATGTAGAAAGGATGTAATTGATTTCTTTGATGATGATTAATCTTATCGTTTTTATTCTTTAACACAAATAATGTTCCTTTGGGTGTATCATCATATCCTTTCACAACCGCATGTAATCCATATGGTACTTGATCCAAATTATCGTGAGTTTTAACATAATCCAGTAGATCAAGTCTGAATTCATTTAAACCTAAATCCATAATAGAAACACCATTTTGCATATCTTCAATATCAACCACTTCATTTTGAAGCTTTTCAAGTTGTGTTTTACGATATTCTAAATCACCTAATTCTTCAGGATCAATAGGGTTATCATCACCAGTTGCAGTCATTACAGAGGCTTTCATTCTGGTTTCAACACGGCCTTTAAGTTCTAAATATTTATCTAAACCAATGTTTGGCCAGAAATTGACCAGTTGAATTGATTCATTTTGACTACCTATTCGATCGATTCGACCAAAACGTTGTATGATTCTTACTGGATTCCAGTGAATATCATAGTTGACACAGTAATCGCAATCTTGTAAGTTTTGCCCTTCAGAAATACAATCTGTAGCAATGAGAATATCAACCTCATCTTTAGAATTAGGCATTAGAACAGCTTTATCTTTAGATAGTGGAGAAAACAAGGTAAGTAAGGTGTTGATATCGGTTCTATTCAGTTTTACTGTAGATTTACCATTGGTTGTGCCTGTAACCATGGCAGTATCAATGGAATATTCTTTTTTAAGTAAGTATGAAATGTTGGAATAAAGATACTCAACTGTATCTGAAAAAGCAGAGAAGATAAGTATTTTCTTATTATTTGGATTAATTGGATGTTCAACTTTATCTTTGATTAGAGAGATGAGGGTCTGTAATTTTGTATCATGTTTTGGAGTGATATCGTTGATCATCGAAAGCAGTAAATCTAGTTCATCCATATCTTTAAGAAGAAGTTCTCTCCATGAAACAAAATCCATATCATCAAGATCAATATCGAGTTTCTTAAATGAAGGTCCAAAATACTCAGTATTTAAATCATCTCCATCAAAATCAAATTCGTTCATTTCAAAGGCTTCAAGTCGATGATTTCGCTGTTTTGTTTCATGTTCATTAATGGTATCAATGGTTTTAGAAATTAATTCTTTTACTCTTGTGACTGTAATATTAAAGGAGTATACAGAACTTTCAAGGCGTTTTAATAAATTAATCGTCATTAGTCGACGAATTCCACTTTCACGTCCTGCTCGATCGATATTGACCTCAGGATCAATGTATTTATCACGTTTACTAGGAAGGAGGAAGTCAGTTGGAGTATAGATTGAGAGGTTTAACTGCATGAGGATATCATAGATTTCATCGTAATCAATTGCGGATGACAAATCGGATAATTTTGGTCTTAAAGCAATAGGTTGTTTACGGGTAGGAAATCGTCCAATGGATGCGATATCATAATACTTTTCAATGTGACGACGAGAACGTGCAATGGTTACACTATCAAGCAAGATAAAGAAGTCAAAATCAATGGATTTAAGTAAGTGCTCAGTAGTTCGACTTGCAGGAGCAAGTTTGCTCCAACGATTAAATGCAGTTTGTGCATTCCTAAATATTACATCGATCGGTTTTTCAGTGTCTAGCTTATCATTAATTAAGGATTGATCACCTTCATATGCTAATTCAAGTTGATGTCTTAAATCAGAGAAACCATTATTGACAGGAGTAGCTGACAACATTAAAACCTTTGTTTTAATTCCTTGGCGAATGACTTTATTCAAAAGTTTCAAATATCGATTTTCTTTTCTATTTTCACCTTGTCCAGAATAATCCCCGCCATTTCTAAAGTTATGACTTTCATCAATAACAACTAGATCATAATTACTCCAATTAATACGTGATAAATCAATACTACCAGAGAATCCCCCTTCACGAGATAAATCAGTATGGTAAAGAACATCATATCTAAGTCGATCTTCCGCAATTGGATTATTTAAGTAATTTTCTTTAAATGTAGCCCAATTATCACTCAGTTTCTTTGGACATAAAACAAGCACATTACGGTTTCTAAGTTCATAGTATTTGATTACAGCCAAAGCACTGAATGTTTTTCCTAATCCAACACTATCTGCAAGAATGCAACCATTAAAACGCTCAAGTTTGTTAATGATTGCGAGTACTGCATCTTTTTGAAAATCAAAGAGTTTACTCCATATCTTAGTTGACTTAAACCCTGTAGCTTCATTGGGTAATACATCTTCACTGATATCACTTAAAAACTCTTTAAAGATATTGAATATTGCAACATAGTATATGAATTCTGGAGAGTTTTCTTTGTAGGCAGCACTGATGTTATCAATGACCTCTTCAGTGACATCTTTTAAGATGTCTTTGTTATCCCAAATTAGGTTAAACATTTTTATATAATCATTGGCTTGAGGAGAGTCTATTCTATTAACGAAACTCATGATGTTGTTACTAGAGGTTAGTCCTAAATCTGGTGTTGAAAAGGAATTGAATGGAGAATAAGCAATTGAAGATCTTTCGTCCTTTTCAATTGCGCAAAAAGGTGCAATATTACCCTCTGTAATATTCGTTCGAAAGGTAACCTTGTTTTTAATCCATTCAGCACACTCACGAGCTATTGCTTTTTGATTCAATTCATTTTTTAGTTTAAGCTCAAATGAAGTTCCATATAGTGATCGTTCACGATTAAGTTGTGGTATATAAAACTCTCGAGAAGCTTTAGCAGATTTTTCACTAAAGAAAGTAGGAGAAGTGAAAATGAATTTCAACTCGTCAATTGATTCCAATTTTTCTTTTAAAGCTTGATAAGCATAAATAGAGAAATAGGCTGATGCGATGAGTATCTTATCACCTCTTTGAATTGATGACTGTAGATCATCGATGACTGTTGAATTGATGTTATCGATTAGTTTCATTTACACCTCCGCTTTTGATGCGATAAAATAACTGAACTTTTTGATCACGACTTTATAAAAATCTAATGATTTGCAGAAACTGAAACTCCATAAATATTCTTCAAAATTTAATCATCTGGTGTTTATGTTTTTGTCCCTAATCACAATTTTTGTGCTTTTATACTAGTTAACAAGAATGGATTTTCGATATTCAAATTCATTCGATTTAACAGGTAGAAACTTCTCTCAAAGAAAGTGCAGATAAATTTCCTCACGTATTTACAATATTTGGCGCATAACCGAGACAATCTACTTATACACCATATAAATTCAAAATAGCTATATTAAATTAGCAAATATGTGCTAATAAATTATAATGGATTTCAGATACTCCCTTAAAGAAGCATCTACACAATAGATATAACAGCCTTTAATCCCTCGTTTTAATAATACATTGTAAGTATTTCTAATTATCAGATCAATTCTTTCTAGATCTTCTGGTAATGGATTTCTTCTTCCATGACGTCTAAAATGCCCTGCACTAGTTGGGTGTATCGTATAATCCGTAGTAATCCTGTTTTCATTACTATAAAGTAAATCATTCCCAATGATTAGCCCAATATAATCAAACTCAAGTCCTTGTACCGTATCTATATGACCAACACGGTATCTTTGTTCTTCATCTGAAGCGAAGAGTGAGTCTTTGTTCCATTGTAACTTAATACCATCAATTTCAATATCAAATGCATCTCTAGCATCTTTTGATACCCATGGGAAAATATCACCTGATAACATTCTACTCTTGCCGCTATCTTGTTCAATCTTTTCAACAATAGCACTGTGCCAACTCTTAAAATCATCAAATATTCTGATATCATAATCTTTATTCACATAATATGGTTCAACGGGTTTGTTATATAACATACTATCAATGAAGTTTATAAACTCATCATTTCCAGAAACCCTAAATTGGCTAATAAGTTCTAGATTTTCATTATTATGAACAATTGCTTTTAATGATTTTGCAGTATCACTAATGTTTTCAACCGTAGCGTAATCTCGTATATCAACTTGTTGCTTTTCATCAATGAAGAAAATGGCGAATTTTTTACTCGCTTGAATAATCTCTTTGATCAAATCCTTTCCAAGCAATATATTGCCTGATTTAGATCGTTCTGGTAATCTATGAGCTTCATCAACGATTAAACATTCATACAAGTTTTGTATGGGAACTGTCTTTTTGTTTCCATGTGAATCTGTTATCTGCTCACCTCTTGAAATCATGATTGCTGACTTGAACAATGTTCGAAGGTGTTCATTATTTCTTCCAGAAATTCTTCTGCTATATACATTTCTAACAGCTGAATTCTTTGTGATGTAGTATGATATTTTTTCATTCTTAATGAAATAGTTCATTAATTTGATTGCAATTACACTTTTCCCTGTACCTGCTCCACCTTGAACAATAATGACATGTTTTTTATTGTCACTATATGAGTCCTTAATAATTGAAATAATGTTTTGATATACTACTTCTTGTTTTTCTAATAATGTGAATTGAGGATTATTTGAGAGTTCTGACTTTAAAGAATCAATCAGCATTTTTGATGGTTTAATTACTCCATTACTGATTTCATATAGAATCTTCTTCTCACATGGTTTGTTAACATGTTTTTTAATGAACTCAGCCAATTCATTATTATCATTAGCACTAAAAATTGGTGACTTAAGTAACAAGTCCTTGTAAATGGTATCCTTGACATCCTTATCATTTCTTAGATTATGCAAGTATGAACAAGAATTAACGTTCATCTTTTCTGTATGAACCACACTGTTTAGCGATTCTAAGGATAACTTGTAAGTATATGCTTGATAAGATGGATGAAGTGCATCTTTTCCATATCTAGTGTCGTCAGCATTAACTAAGTTTTCTTTATGAGACTTTGTTACTTTTGACCATCTCTTTAACTCAACAATAATCAAATTCTTACTCATTTCACTATCTAATCCGGCAATAAGAAAATCAATCCTACTACTTCCTATAGGAAGTTTTAGTTCCATACCAATTTCTATATCATTAGGCAATTTTGCTTTTTCAAAAATGTTTTTCATATAGATAGCAGCATCTTGCCAAGCACCTTGTTCAGATGGTCCAACTTTAATCTTTTGAGTAATCTCACTCACAATATTACCGTCTATAACATCATGATAGAATTCTGCGATAGTTTTGTTATATCCTAACATTGCATCCCCCTAAGTTTCCGATTATTTTCTATCTAATTCAATATTTAACCCCATTGTATCATCTTAATTTCAATGGCATGTATTGTTTTTCTTTAATCTTTTTATTTAAGATATTATGAGATTTATATGATTTCACTTATATAGTAAGTTATTTAGTTTAAAAGCAGATATTCAATGGTACAATTCTCTAGTGTTACTTGTCTTTATCAATTTAACAAATGGTTAATTATTGTCTATGTTCCATTTGGTCATGAAGCTCATCAATTTCATTATCCAGTACATTCAAGAAAAAAATTCTATCTGATAGATCAATATGTTTAAACTACTAATCTTTTATCAAAATTTCAGAAGTATTCAATAAAGTAAGAAACACTAAGTACTCCATGAATATCGCTGTAGTTTTAATATCCCGATTGTTATACTCTTTGGTTATTATTCCTACTTGTTCTCCCTTTTGTGTTAGTTTATAGAGCTTAGATTTTCCATCATGTATTTCAACAATATACCCATTATTCACTAACCATTGTCTAAACCGTTTTCTTAAAACTTTATTGCTTTCCTTAGCATCGAGCGTATCAATCAATTGAGTTAAACCAATTAGAGTTTTATTTTGTATTGAATTATTATGAAGGTCATCACTACTTGGTAAAGCAAGTTGACTTTCAAGCTCATCAATTCTATTCTGAAGATAGAATCTGTCCTTAAGTCGGGTTCTTTCTAATTTTTCGAGTAGCTCCTTTGCTATCTCAAGATTATTCTCATTCATAGCATCCTTAAGGGTATGTTCAAGTTTAATGATTACATCCTCTTGATCATCAGCTTCTTCAAGTAAAGTGTATAATCTTTCAAGCTCTTTCTTGGCGTTCTCTGTATCACTAATTGGATTTTGTCTACGTTGAAGTTCATTAATGGTATTTTGTAAAACTTCAATTAATGGTGATTTGAAATAAGTAGTTGCACTATGCGTTAATGATTTCGATGTCAGAATCATGATGAGTTCTTTACTAGATATATGAGGTTGTAATGATTCAATATCAAAAGGTTCAACAACATGCTCAAAAGCAAGCAATTCAATGAGGTAATGAATGCCTGTTATGAATTTAGTGAAACCTACCGAGGTAACATACGCTTGTCTGTAAAGTGAGTTCATTAGTGTGAGAGTTTTGAAATCATTACTTTCTTTATTTCGTTATATCGTCTTACATCTTCATTTTTTATAAAGATTAAATGAATATTGTACTTCTTACATATTTCAAGTTTTTTCTTATCATTAGCCATTACTACTGGATCAGTGAAATGTTCGTCTCCACATATTTCAATAATTAATAATGGATGTTTATTATGATCAAATACCACAAAGTCGAAATGAGCTTTTATTCCATAATTGAATAACGATCTATCTTCTTTTTTAAGAATATCTAAGTTCAAAACATCACTGATTCTTGATTTATCTGCGAAAGTAAATTTCTGTACAGAAGACTTGATTTGAGCTAGTGTTTGAATAAACTCGGCTTCTGATTCGGAATTATATTTCTTAGTGTTATATGCCCTTGATTCAAAAGTATCTAGTGCTTGTTCTCTAATCTGTGTTTCCCCATTACTTTGTACATAATAGATTAATTCACTATAATCATTCATTTCAGAACCAGATAATCGTTTGATTTGATCAACATCCGCAATCACTACTAATTCCTCTTTAGGTCGAGTGGTTGCGACATTGATGAGTTCACGATTATTTTTAATGAAATCAAATGCTCCAGCAGTAGTTGAAGAAGTAATAGCACTGCTTAAAATGATTTTATCTTTTTCTTGTCCTTGAAACGTATGAATAGTACCTACCTTGACGTTAGTAATATTCTCTTTTTCAAGCCTTTCTTCTATTCTTATGGCTTGATTTCTAAAGGGAGTAACAATTCCAATTTCTTTATTTGCTGGAGTACTACGAATTTCCTGTATAATCACTTCGATATCACTGTGTGAAGAGTTTTTACCAGAGGCAACCGCATTCTTAATATCAATAAGCTTGAGTGGAGTAGGATTATTGTAGTCGGTTTGGATATCTAGTTGATTATCATAGTATTTAACATTTGAGAATCGTGCTATCTTCTTGTGACAACGATAATGTTTATTCAAGAATATAAACTTGGATATGATATCCACGTCCATAAGGGTGTTAAACACAGACTTAAGTTTGTAATTATAATGGGAAGGAACTTTATAATGTAATCGAAGTTGTTCATTTTTCTCTTCACTCAAACTAACTACGGGTTGAAGTTGCTTTGGATCACCAATGACACAGACTCGTTTGCTTCTATTAAGTGGGATAAGTGATAGAGCTGAATTACTTTGAGAGGCTTCCTCTATGACTACTAAATCAAAATAAGATTCCGGAGTTCCTAACTTTAACATTGATACATTTGTTGAGAAAATAATCGGAAAACACGATACAAGACTCTTAAAACCTTCTTCTAATTTAATGAATGTTTTGAAGTCTTTTAGTCTTTCTTTTTCATTGTCTTTAAGAATAATTTCAAGTAATGCTTTATGTTTTGGTTCGAATAATTTAAATCCATAAGAATCTCCTAAACAAGCAAGATATTCATTCACAAGATTTTGATCAAACCCCAAATCAATAAAATCTAAGGTTTCTTCAACTTGTGGGATTTGATTGTGCAGATAAACAATTTGTGCCTCATAATCAATTTTTGCAGCAGCTTTATTTTCTTCTGCAATGTTCATTGATTCTGTTGTTTCAATGAGGTTTTCTATGGTTTTAATAGAATCTTTAAGTTCTAATTTCCTTTCATAATCCGCTACAATTTGTGACACTCCACTCATAGTCTGATTAATCTTTGCTCTTAATTCCTTTAATTGATTTTTATGTTCCGAAATATCTTTTCTCATCTTAAAGTAATGTGCTCTTTGATGCATCTCTTTAAGAGCAACTTCTATATAGTTATCATTACCAAGTCGAATAAAAGGATATTTAATACTAACACCGTTAAACTTAATCTTTTTAAGGTTATTAATGATATTATCAACAGCCTCATTATTATTTGAGGTTACACATACACAGTCACCATTGTGGATGGAGGAATGTAGAATGTTTTCGATTGAAACACTTTTCCCTGATCCTGGTGGACCTTGAACAAAGGTGACATTATAATTTACAGCATGATGAATGATGCGAAGTTGATTGGTATTAACTCTTGTAGATCCAAGAACAATCTTTCGTGTTTGTCTTCGCTTGTCAGTAGAAGTTGTCATTCCAAAGAAAGATTGAATACCAGGAGTCAATTTTCCTTCATCATATTTATGTTGAATAGAATCGTATTCATTGGATAATGATATGACATGTTTACTAACAATTTTTAAGAAATAAGGAAGTTCATCCAGTTTTTCATCATGACTTAAATGTGATTTTAGTTGTTCAATAAATTCTTGTTTGTGTTCTAAGAATTTTTCTTTAAAGAAACTAAACTCAACATCAAGATAATCATTAAGGTTAAGAGGATTCTCATCTTTTTGATTTATAAACTGATTATTAAACTCCAGTTCTTCATCTTTGATCAATGTTTTTGATTCAATATCTATATTCACAGTATAGTAAGCAATAGGGATGATGCCTTTTGTTTTAGAATGGATGCTTAAAGCATTCATTACAATTCGCTCATACATTACACCGCCTCTTTGTCTAATATTCAGTTGGCGATGAAGTGTACCCACAATACTATCAAAGGTTACTTGATTACAATGGATTCTGTTATCTTTAAAAGTGTCTAAATCTATACTAGGAATGACTGAGAATTCTTGTTCATAAGGTTGAGCATCGATCTTATAACATGTTTCGTAATATGCTAAAACTTTATGAAGTCTTTCACTATATTCAAGAAAACCAAAATCCTCCGGACTTTGGTTTATTTTGTTTAGTAGTTTTTCTGAAATAGGAGCGTACGAACCCTCAATAATCATTGCATTTTGAATGAGATTGAAGTAAATAACATAATCCTTTGAAAAGGATGGTGTTTTTGAACTGTTAAAAACGTCCACAATGCATTTCTTACTTTGTGGATCAATGTCTTTAAAAGCTATCCAGAACTTTGTTTGTTCACTGCTTTTGTTGTTGTAGACAATTGATAACCAGCGACCTTCACGAATGGCTCGTGAAACGTCTAAGATCCAGTGTGACATAATTCCCCTTTGTAAGAATATTATAGCAAAACGACTAGTTAGATTTGAAACATTCTTTTACAAACATGTAGAATTGTGTGGTAAATCATCAAAAATGAGGAATAATTTTACATTTTCATGTTACGATTAAATATATTTACACACGTTTTTGCTTATATATCGAAAAGATGGAGAATGAAAATGATCAATAAAAAAGTATTTAATGAGTTATTAGCAAAATATAAGGAAGACTTTCCTAAGTATTGGCCAAATGAGAGATACAAATGGATTGCAGTTAAATGGTTTCAAGAGCATTGGGATATTAATGCTGAAGATTTCTCAAGTATGATAAAAATTGCTATGTCTAAAACCTCTAATCTACTTGCATCCTATAATAATTATCCATATTTAGTAATAATGGATATTGCGAAAAAGTTCCCAGAAGAAACTAGAGCTATGTTTATTAACTTATTTGATGAGTCAAAGGATATTTTAGAGCGAATAAAACTGTTCAAAGATACTTCGAAATTACTTTATGCGCAATTTGAAACCGGTCAACACTATCAAAATGAAAATGCTATAACTGTTTATCTTTGGCTTCACTATCCAGATAAATATTATATTTACAAGTTTGGGGAAGTGAAAACTGTGGCGGAAAGTTTAGAATTTGAGAAAAGTTTTAAGAAAGGCGCATATGCAGACAACATACTCAATTTTTATCAACTATATGATTTGATTTCAGATGAAATAAGT
This sequence comes from Erysipelotrichia bacterium, assembly GCA_018333955.1. Taxonomy (GTDB): domain Bacteria; phylum Bacillota_I; class Bacilli_A; order Erysipelotrichales; family Erysipelotrichaceae; genus UBA6182. The sequence continues at coordinate 5,898 of JAGXSD010000055.1, read as the reverse complement.
AGAGACTCTGAAATTAAATATTTACTAAATGCAAATATTACTGATGAGTGCTATAGAGATCCAAAACTGAAGACACTCACATTTGATTTCGGCTTTTATATTAGCAGATATTACCTCCAAGATCACAATAAGGTTAATGAATGGTTTCCTGCTGACTACACTCCTAACATAACCACGGAAAAATGGGTAGAACTTCTAAAAAACCCAGATGTTTTTAATATTCAAAGTTTAGAAATCATGAAAAGATTAATGGACATTGGAGGACAAGCCACTTGTAGACAACTATCTTTAAAATATGGGAATTCAGTCAATTTTTATAATCGAGGTTCCTCAGTATTGGCACAAAGAATTGCAAAATACACCAATTGTCCTGTGATTGAAAAAAGTGATGAAGATTTGAAATGGTGGCCTATTCTATATTTGGGAAGAAATGTCTCGCAAGATAGTCTTGGAACTTTTGAATGGAAAATAAGAGATGAATTATTTAGTGCACTTGAGCAAGTTGATCTCGAAAGTGTTTCATTATATGTAGATCCTTCCCCTGCATTATGGAAAATCAGTCATGGAACTGAATCCACAGGAATCTCTAACTCAAACAAAAGAAAGTTCTTGGAAAGAAATATTGTGGTAGTTCATGGAACGACTAAAGCTAAAGGAGTTTCAAATACAACCCAAGGTGAAAGCTTCATGTATACTATGAAGAAAGGAGATTACTTTTACCTTTGCTTTGGGAATGAAGTTAAATTGCTAGGAAGAATTACTTCTGATATTTTGATTGAAAACAATGAAATCGGTAATCAATGGTATGAAAGGCCATATGAAGTTATAAAAGAGAGTATAAGTGATCAACCATTCTCGGGAGTTGAAAAATGGTGGACACCAAACCATAATTCAACATGTATCAAAATTGATGAAAAGGAATTATTTGAGGACTTAATACTCAACCCTTACTTTGAAATGACTTTGAATGAACTTTTCCAAACGCATAATATCGAAGTCATCTATGAAAAATATACAAAAGAACATTTCTTGAACGAAGTCTTCATGACAGAACAGCGTTATGATATTTTGGTTGCAGTCTTAAGAAATAAAAAGAACATAATTCTTCAAGGTGCTCCAGGGGTTGGCAAAACTTATGCTGCAAATCGACTAGCTTATTCAATGATGGGTGAAAAAGATGAAACTCGCATTGAGTTTGTGCAATTCCATCAGAATTATTCATACGAAGACTTTATGATGGGATATAAACCGAATGAGGATGGTTTCGAGTTAAGAATGGGCATATTCTATCGGTTCTGCCAACAAGCTCTAAATCAACCAGATAAAGAACATTTCTTTATCATTGATGAAATAAATAGAGGGAACTTGAGTAAGATTTTTGGCGAATTACTCATGTTAATCGAAAAAGATTATCGTGGAAATAAACTTACACTTGCATACAATGGATTGCCATTTATCGTGCCTAAAAATGTATATCTAATTGGTATGATGAATACTGCAGATAGAAGTTTAGCAATGATTGACTATGCACTTAGACGTCGATTTAGTTTCTTTGAACTAGAACCTGGATTCACAACTGAAGGATTTAAAAAATATCAAGAAGCATTAAATAATGACTTATTTAATGATTTGATCACTATGATACAAGAACTAAACGATGATATTTCAAATGATCGCACTTTAGGAAAAGGATTTTGTATTGGACATAGTTATTTCTTAGGTCAATCTGCATGTTCAGAAGAATGGGTACATTCTATTATTGAGTATGAAATTATTCCGATGATTAGTGAATATTGGTTTGATGAACCCAATAAATTACATCGATGGGAAAACAATTTAAGAGGAATCTTTCAATGACACATAAAAGCATTGTAATAAAGAACATTTATTATATGCTTTCATATGCATTCACAAACCTTAGTCAATCAATCTTTGAAGAGATTACTAAGGAAGACTTTGATCATATCCATAATATGTTTGCATCTATACTTTCAAAAGGTATTGGTCAGCAAATAAAACAGGGTATGTATAAGCAGTATATTGATCGAAGTGAGGATTTATCTACAGTTAAAGGTAAGATAAGCATTCAAGAATCAATTAAACTTAAATTAGCCAAGAAACAATATCTTCATTGTGAGTTTGATGAATTATCTGAGAATAATATCTTCAATCAGATCATTAAAACCACAGTATTATTGCTTTTAAAACATGGAAGTGTTGATGTTCAGTATAAAAATGAACTTAAAAGAAATATGTTGTATTTTTCTCATGTTGATACTTTGGATTTGAGCTTAATTCGTTGGTCAACACTACGATTCCATCGTAATAACCAAACATATAGAATGTTAATAAGTATTTGTCAGCTTATCGTTGAGGGAATGTTGCAAACAACTCAGCAAGGTGAGTTTAAAATGCAATCTTTCTTGGATGAGCAAAGACTGCATCGACTGTTTGAGAAATTCATTCTTGAATATTATATTAAACATTATCCGAAAACCAATCCTCGAGCTACTCAAATTCCATGGTCTTTAGATGATGGGTTAGGTACAATGCTTCCAATCATGCAAAGTGATATTACATTAAGTCAAGGGAATAAAGTTCTTATTATCGATACGAAATTTTACGCCAAAACCATGCAAACTCAATTTGATAAACAGTCGATAAGATCGAGCAATTTGTATCAAATTTTTACGTATGTAAAAAACAAAGCAGAACAACTAAAAGACTTTAACACTGCTGTTTCTGGATTAGTTTTGTATGCGAAGACAGATGAACTTATTCATCCCAATCACAGTTACATTATGAGTGGCAATAAGATTAGTGTTAAAACAATTGACTTAAATTATGACTTTCCACATATTCAAAGGCAATTAGATCAGATTGTGATTGATCATTTTGGGTAGGAAAATAGTTAAGATATATGGGAGGACAACAAGTTGGAAACAAATGCAAAAAGAGATTATCTAATAAAGACTTTCTCTCGAACAAAGAAGAAAGACTATGAAAACTACATTTTGAATGCGATTTGGACTAAGCTTAATCGGTTAGATTTGCAACCCATAACCCAGAAATATGTCAGATACAAAAATGGTAGATATGGACTTATTGATTTGTACTTTCCCCAAATCAATTTTGGGATAGAATGCGATGAATATCATCACATAAATAGGCAGTCAGAAGATAATCTTCGAACAATGACTTTATTTGAGATTTTAGATGCAGTGGATGAGTCGCATACGTTTGTTTTGAAAAGAATCAAAGCTTATGAAAGCATCGAATCAATTCATTCCCAAATTGATGAAGTTGTAAATGAAATCAAAGCTATACTAAGATCTAAAGAAGATTTTCAACCTTGGGATATCAAGGAGAGAGTGGATGAGATTGCGACTATTCAATCAATATCTGTTGATGATGATGTTAGATTTAGAAAAATTAGTGATATTGCGAATGCTTTGGGAAAACGTGTTAAAGGAATGCAATCGGCTTATTTCCCCTTAAAAGACAATGTCTATGTTTGGTGTCCACAATTAGCAGCTACATACAACGAAAGAATTGTATCAGCAGGAAAACATGGTTGGATTAATCAGTTAAGTGAGGACTGGAATTATATCATTGAATCTAGAGAAGATAATAGAAAAATGAGTACGCTTGAAAAGCAAAAAAGACATATCAGAATTACTTTTGCGAAGAGTAAGGACCATCTAGGGAATCTATCTTTCCGTTTCGTGGGTGTTTATGAATTTGATGAGATGCAATCAAATGAAATCGCAAGAGTGTACAAAAGAATATCGATAAGTTACTCAACCTGACAAGATTCTAGTTTTCAATTTCTACTATTCATTATATGTACCCTTATAAGCAATTATGTTGGGTGCATCAAAAGCAACAGCATGTTAATGAGTGAACTATTGTATTACATATATATTACAAATGTAATATATATGTTGACTTTGGTTTTTATGTGTGTTAAAGTAGTCTCAGGAGGGCTATTATGAAGAAAATAAACGTATCTAAGTCATATGAGAAGGTTAAAGTGTCGCTTGCGATAGAAAAAGAGATTTTAGAATTGCTAGATAATGCTTTATTTGGATTTAAACTAGTGAATATGCTTGCTCAAGAAAAGGAAAACTTAGTTGATTTTCTTTCATCCAAGAATGAAGCACAATACAAGTCGATATTTAATAGATCAGAACTCTTGTCAAAGATTTTGGAGACTATTTCGAAAGAGAAACTCTTTGTGGTGAATAATCAAGATTATTCACTGAAGGATTTGTCTGAAATAGGGGATGAGATTGCCTTCAATTCGATGTTTGATATATATGTAGATATGACTCAATTATTTAATATATCAAACTTAGGCAGTTTTAAAGAGAAAGCAATGAATGACATTAAAGATCTAACTGTCGAGCAAACATTTGAATATTTAAGAAGACGTAGGGGATTTGGCGAAGTTAAATATTCAATAATTACATCAAAAAAAGGATTAGATGATACTAGTGAAATCACATGGGATCATCTTGATGATATGTATTTAAATATTGATAACCTAAACACTGAAAAGGTTTTTAGCAGTTATTCGTTATTCTCTGAAAGTTTCGAATCTAAGTCGGGATTTCAATGGAGTGATACACTTCTTATTCTTTTTGGATCAAATAAGAATGAAAAAATAAGTGATGTTGAGACAAAGATTGAGTTTCAACTAAAGCAAATTCAAAACTTATATAAGAAGACAGTGAACATTAACGAAGTCTACAAAAAATCGGAAGAAATGGATTTCTTGATGAAGAGTAATTATTACTCGTGGGAAATGCAGAGCAAGCTTTCGGATAGACTTGCGGAACTAACAATCTTTGCAGCTAAAGGAATCTACAAGGACATTCCAGACTTACTAAAAGTAAAAATTCTAAGAAACCATTTATTTGATGAGGGACATCGTTATCATGTTCATTTGTTTGAGCAATACTTGATTCATAAATTCGATCTAGACTTGAACTATGAAAGTCGTGATTTCTATGATGAAGCACTATAATTTTGATGCTCATGGGATGAGTGTTGATGCGATTCAGAGATATTTGAATAGATTACTAGGATTTATTCCTACTGAGATACAAGATATTTGTGTAATTCATGGTTATAACAATGGGACAGTCTTGCGAGACTTTTTAAGAAGCAAATACCATCACGAAAAAATTGTTGAAGTAAGTGATTTTGGAAATGGAAGAACAATCTTAAGGTTACATTGAGAGAGAGGGCAAAGTATGTCAAGTGAGTTACTCAATCTACTAGCTTATATTACTTCCCGAAGAAAATATGTTACTCATAATTCATTTGGAAATGGTTTTATTGAAAGTGAAACCAAACAGTACTTTTATGTAAGATTCAAATCAGGTCTTAAAAAGTTCATAGCTGAATCAAATCCGAAAAAATTGGCATTTGAATGGTTGAAATGTGAGAGTGATGGAATAGATAATGATTTTGACTTTTCAAATGAAATTGAATACCAAACATTAAGTGATTTGCATATAACCCCTTTATTAATTTCCAATTTTAATATTATTGATTATGAGAAGTTTTTCGTTGGTTACAATTTTAATTATAACCGTAAATTGCAATGAGAAGTCGTCCACTTTGAATTAAGAAGTCACTAAGGAACCGTTTGTACCTTGAATTTGATTAAAGTGGAATAAGATGGATTCAGTCGGTGTTTGATAATTGAGTATTTTACGAGGCAAGTGATTCATCCAATGCATCATTTGTTTGATCTGTTGGACCGTATAATCTTTAAGGGATTTCCCCTTAGGAATGAAGCGTCTTAAAATTCCATTGTGTTTCTCATTGGCTCCTCTTTCCCAAGAGGCATAGGGATGAGCGAAATATACATCACTTAATCCAGATAGC
>JAGXSD010000054.1 GCA_018333955.1 Erysipelotrichia bacterium | reverse complement strand
TCTATGTCGAAAAAAGGATGTACGGGCGATAATGCGGCTTGTGAAGGAGTGTTTGGACGTATAAAGAATGAATGTTTTTACCATAAAGACTTTAGAAACATGGACACCGCTGATTTTATCAACTATCTTAATGACTATTTGAACTGGTATAATGAAGACAGAATCAAGCAGAAATTTGGGTGCAGCATTAATGAAAACCGAAGAAAGTTAGGTTATTAGTGTCCAACTTTTTGTCCGCATCCCCAAATGTCATTGACAAATTTTGTCAATTTATGTCAAAATTCATCTTAAGAGGTAAATATATGTTTTTTCATGAGAAATATGCTTATCTATACCGATTACTTAATGTTAATCACAAGCAAATTGCCAAACAATGTGGCTACGATGTTTCTTTATTAAGTCGCTGGAAAAATGGAAATCGTTTGCCTTCACACAAAAATGGACAATATCGTGAGTTGGCTAAGTTTTTTATTGGAGCAATTAAAACTCAAGCACAACGTGATGAAATCAATATGATTATTGCGGGACATCGGGCTATTGCACCTCATTTGACTCTTGATGTGGATGTTTTTGAAGACTGGTTAATGACGTCCAATACAAAGCCAGAAATCTCATTAATGAATTACTCACTTAATTCAGACACCCTCACTCAACTTCGATCCATTATTTCAAATAATGATGCTATGATTCAAGATTCAAATGTTGTGCTAGACACTCAGACAAGAACGGATGTCTACATTTATCGAAGCAATCATGGCAAAAGAGATGCTGTCCTCTATTTCCTAAATACTGCTCTTGAACTTCAAGAACCTACTGAAATCTATGTTTTCTCTGATGAAGATCAAGGATGGTGGATGGAAGATGAAAATTTTCCTACCTTATGGATGACATATCTCAAAGGAATTGCATTAAAGGGACATCGAATGAATGTCATTTTCTTAACAACACGACCAAGTGAACAATATATTCGTGCTTTGAACACATGGCTACCATTAATGCTTATCGGTCATGTGAATGCGTTTTACTTTCCTAATTATTCTACTCATTCTGTTAAATCGACGACCTTCGTAATCAAGGATACTCTTGCATATGTTTCTTTAAGTTCTCAACTTTCTGATGTTGAAAAAATTGGTTATCTTCATTTTGATTTACCTTCAATTCAAATGCAAACCGCATTATTCTTAGGTCGTATGGCCGCATGTCAATCACTCGTCACAACCTATAGTATTGAGACGCAACTTGCATTACTCGATCGTATGATGCAGGTTGAACCCGCAGATTATGCATTAAAGAGTTTTCATCAGCATCCTAGTCCTTACTTTCTACCCTTAAGTGTCTTTGAGCGTTATGCCCTTTCACTACCGCTAGAAATGGGAAATCGATATTTAAGCATTATCAGAAAATATCTTAAAGCACGCGAGAACATTGTACCGACCTTAGATGTATTTGAAGTGATTCCATACAAATCCATGAAAGATCTCATTGAAGATCCAAATCATATGCTCTTTAATAGTCGTTTCTTTGCACATCGATATATGAAACTTACTCTAAGTGAAATCAAAGAATTTTTAAACAATGCCATTGAAACAATCTCTAGTATTAAAAACTACAAAATGGCTTTTCTATATCGTACTCAAGCTCAAAAAGATATGAATGTAAACATTGCAGTCAGACAACATAGTGGCGCATTAATGACTCCAATTAAACCATCTCCTGTGAATCATATTGCTATTTTCACCACTGAAGGAAATACAGTCGCAACTTTATTCAAATATTTAACCTCTCTTCAAGATCAAATCCCAAGTTCATATCACCAAAAAGAAGAGACCCTTCAAACGTTGAAAGATCTCATTAGAATGTGTGATTAAAGACGAATTTTCGTCTTTTTTAATGTCCCTTCTTTTCCCATCGCACGTATTAAACCTGTGATTGGACGATTAAACCAAGGACGATCATGAACCCCAGCTACACTCCACATGATTCCTGTATAGCCATTAGGATCTCGACCATCTAAGAAATAGGTATCATTTAAATGAATGAGTATGGCGATTGCATCTTCAGGAGAACGTGTCCAATAAAGCACCATCTTTGCCCAATACATTCTCAAATATGAATGAAGATATCCTGTTTCTTTCATCGTTGTCATACAAAAATTCCATAAATCATCATGGGTTTGCGCGTGTTCAAAAGTCTCTAGATCATACACATAGTCTCGCTCATCATGAAGATGCTCTTTTAAAGTGTTTTGCGCCCATGACCATGCCCCAGCAAGTGAATCATAGTTTTTGTTATAATGACAATAATTCTCAGCAAGTTCTCTTCTCACCATAGCTTCCTCAACAAATAAGCTTGCTTGAGGCCACTGTGAGTCTTCTACAGCGCGAATCATCACCTTAGGTGATATCATCCCATAATGCAAATAAGCTGATAAAAATGACTGAGAATGCGCAGTTATATCGTTACGTAAATCATAACGCGCTAAATCATGTTTGATAAACTTTTCAAGTTGATTATAGGCAGCCTCTTCACCTGGTACTAGTGAAGAACGTTTTAGATTTCTCCAGTGAGAATGTGCTTGAATAATCGCTTCAACATCAATCACATCGGGAAATTCGATGTCTTTATTCAAAATGTGATATTGAATAGGATCACTTTCATCAAGCCAATCACGATAGACTTTCATGATCTTAGGACGAAATGTTTTTGCGGCAAATTCTAGTTTTGAACTTGCCAGTTCTACAGGTACAACGGTGGCCACACTGACTTGATGTGTTTTGACATGACCTTGATGAGCGAGATTGATAACTTGCTTTTGAACATGGAGCACAGGTTTTAGTACATGATGATCCATAACAAGTTCTCCAATAGACTCAATATTTCTTTTAAAGAATTCAACCGGATCACTTAATACACACTCAAGTGGGATATTTAATGCATGACATTTCATTTGCATTTCTTTTAAACCTTCGAGTAAAAAATGCATATTCCTAACATTCGCATAAGGAAAATGGGGGTATACCACAAAGATGACTTTAAATGGGGAGTTTTGTTGAAGGGCTAAATGCTGAGCTAATGATAGAGCTGGATTATCTCTTACTCTCAATGCACGACTCGTCCAATAAATGATAGGTTTGTTCATACGACCTCTTTCATAAAAAAAATCATTCGTCTTTAAGACGAATGATACAATAAAATCTTTTTGTGTCCAATGATTTTGATTAAACCATCTTTATCCATCTTAGCAAGTTTTCGTGAGATAGTTTCACGAGTTAATCCTAAATAGTTCGCCAACTCTTCACGATTGAGTGGTAATTCAATTAATGTGCCCTTATCATCTTTTTTTCCATATTTTGGCGCAAATTCATTAAGTACTTCAACAATACGCTCATCAATGGGTTTAAACCCAGTATTTTCAATGAGTTGTTGTGTCTTAATAAGACGATTGGTAATCTCTTCAAGCATTTTTAAAGCAATTGATGGATATTTGAATACTAGTTTCTCAAAATCGGCCTTTGAAATAGTACATAGTATCGTATTCGTTAGCGCAACCACATTCATATTCGATTGAGACTGAGTAAATAAGTTGGTCTCACCAAAAAATTCATTCTCAGTGAGTAAATACAAAATTTGCTCTTTATCTTGATAACGTTTGTTTATCTTAACGACTCCCTCATTAAGGATAAATAGTGCATGCATCGGCTCATTAGCCTTTAAAATGACTTCTCCTTTTTGATAGGTTCGTTGAATGATAAGGGATTGGATTGCATCCATTTCTTCATGAGTTAACGAGGAAAAAATCGGTACACGATTGGTACACATTTGATGTTCACAGCCTAAGCACTTACAGGACCATTCCATATTTTATCCTCCTTTGTCAATAATGTATTATATCAGAAAAACACAATTCTTTAAAGTGCCCAAACAAATGAACTTTATGAGCGTTGAGTTGAAGCAGGACTCACAAGTAAAGCCATTAAGTCTTGGCGATGTGGAGCAATTTTTGCTTCACAATACATACTTTCATTTCCTTTAATAAGTTTGGTAATAACACAGTCTGAGGATTCTTGGAAAAGCTGTGCTACTTCATTCTCATCACAGGTCCCCTTCACAACAATGTAACCTTTTGTTTGACGTTCATCCAAATAAGCAACAAGGTTCATGACACTTTGTGGATCTTTTGCACTAATTTTAATGTGAGACGACTCGACAGGATTAATGTCCATTTTATTGATGACAATCACAAGCTTATCTTCATCCAGTTGTGGTGCATAACTTAAGATGGTTTCAAGTTGAGCTTGCATATCATGGCGAGAAGCATCAATGACAGCCAAGACACAATCAGCTTCATCAAGTGAGCGCATTGTTGTTTTAAATGACTCCACCAGTTCTGCAGGGCATTCATGAATGAGACCAACTGTATCCACCACTAAAAATGGCGCATGAAATGGAATGTCGATGCGACGTGTTGCAGTATCTAAAGAAGAAAATACTTGATTTTTTGATTCAACCTTTTTATGTTCTTTACTTGATTTATTCAAACTGATTAAAGTATTAAGTAGTGTTGATTTACCTGCATTAGTATAGCCAACTAGCGCAACGGTAAAAACACTATTCTTTTGTCTTCTCTGACTCATTAATTCATTTTTTCGATGTTCTTTTTCGATTTTTTCTCGAACTTCATTCATACGTCGCATTAAATGGCGACGATCAATTTGAAGTTGTTGTTCCCCTTGGCCACGGTTTTTACCCCCACCTCCAATTTTTGAGGAACCTTCATAACTACCCGCTAAATTTGCATATTCCATTTGAAGCTTAAGAAGCTTAACTTGTAAATTACTTAAGGTTGATGAGGCCCGACGCTCAAAGATTGTGACAACCACTTCAAATTTATCCATCACAATTTGATTTGGAAAATACTCTTGTAGTAAGATTCGATCATTGGGAGATAACGTTTGTAAGGTGATGATATGGGTCACACGTTCATCCATGGCTGCTTTAATTTCTGCTAACTTTCCTTGTCCAAGCAAACCTGGTTTACGAGCGCGCATTTTTTGAGTTACCACAAAAGGTACCTCAATATCAATGGTGGCACATAAAGATTTCAATTCTTGAAGATGTAAATCAGTGTCGGCACTGATGTCTTGTGCTAATATTAGTCCTAAATGTTTCATGTCGATAGTTTACCATAAAAGTGTTGTTTATGCTTATCTTGTTTGGGACATCACTTGAAATATGAGTCATTTTAGTTTAAAGTGTAATTATGCCAAGAACTGCAAGATCAAATCACAACGCAAGTGTACTACTTATCACTCAAACTTCTCATCACCCTATGTTTGAAAACAATGATGATCGTGACCATTTTTTAGCAATGCTTAATATCGCAAAACAGAAGTTCAAATTTGAAGTGTTTGCGTATTGCTTACTCAGTGACACATCCTTTGAGTTACTTGTAAGAACACCATATATGAATATTTCTAAAATCATGTCTTCATTACTGATCACTTACACAAACTATAAGAAACCTCATGGTAAGATTTTTGTTCAACGCTTTAAGAGTAAACCCATAACCTCACTTGAAGAACTCCATAAGATTATTCAGAATGTAAATAAACCTGCACAATCTCCTTATAACTCTTATTGTGTATATCATCAACTCATGACTTCACCCTTAAACTTGCTCACACGTTTTGATGAGGCCTGTTTTGAATGTGATGTCCGCACACTTGATGAGCAACTTCATGAATTTCTTGTGGAGCATGAATGTAGTTTTGATGAAGTCATTGCCAACAAATCACTCAGAGACCAATGTGTTTTTAATCTTTATCAAACCACAATGTGTTCATTAAAGGATATTGGTGAACTCTTTTTAGGACTTGATCAATCAACCATTTCCAAAATAATTAAAAAATCTTTGCAGAACACTTGAAATTCAAATAGTGTCCCCTTATAATGTTACCAAGGAGGTCATTATGAGCTTTTCGTTTAATATCAATTCCTTGAGTTCACCACCTAAACTTGATGATGCTATACTTTATGATCACTTAGTGCTTGGTGGAGGTCCTGCAGGCTACAATGCTGCTTTGTATGCATTTCGTAAAGGCTTGAAGACCGCCATTTTGTCTCAACGTTTAGGAGGTCAACTTCTTAATACTTCAACGGTGGATAATTATCTTGGACTAGTCGACATTAGTGGAGAAGGCCTTTCCGAGGCATTCATTCATCACCTAAAACAATACGAAATTCCTATTATTGAGGATGTAATTGTGAAAAAGATTGAGAAAGTTGGGCACATCTTTCATGTGACAACCCAGTTTAATACTTTCAAATCAAAAACTATTTTACTCGCAACCGGATCTCATCCTCGTCGCTTAGACATTCCAGGAGAAAAGGAATTTAGTGATAAAGGGGTTGCCTATTGTGCAATATGTGATGCTCCATTGTTTAAAAACAAGAAAGTCATCATCGCTGGAGGTGGAAATTCTGCCGTAGAAGCATCTCTTGATGTTGCCAAATGGGCTAATGAAGTTATTGTTGTGCATCGCTCTGAGTTTAGAGCTGACAAAGTCTTAGTTGATCAAATGATGAGTCATGATAAAATTACCGTCTACAAGCAGACTCAAATCCTTGAAGTCTTAGGCGAAAGTCGAATGACGTCAATTAAAGTGTTTGATAAGCATACTAAATTTGAAAGAATCATTGAAGCTGATGGATTATTTGTAGAGATTGGAAATCTACCGAATGTTTCATTAGTCGAAGGATTAGTCGAGCTATCAGATTCTCATCATGTGGTGGTGGATAATCATCAACACACTTCTCTACCAGGTTTATTTGCGGCTGGTGATGTGTGTGAAAGTCCATACAAACAGATTGTGATTGCAGTAGCTCAAGGAGCAGTCGCAGCACTGGCTGCATCAGAATACATCAACCAACAAGGAGGTATTTATGCGTTTAATGAATGATGAAGTCGCGAATCAATTGCGCACCCTATTTAACGACATCAAGACTGATGTCACCATCGCATTCTTTACATCAGAAGGAGAATGTGTAAGTTGTGAAGAAACCCACAGTTTACTTCACGAAGTCGAGGAACTATCAGACAAGATTCATCTTGCTCATTATGATATCGACAAAGATTATGAACTCGCCAAAGCATACAATATTGAAATGGTCCCAAGTTTTGTTTTACTAGACCATGAAGGTAAAAATCACGGTGTTAAGTTCAATGGAATTCCAGCAGGTCATGAGATCAACTCATTTATTCCTGCTTTGCTTGAAATGGGAAATGCTCATGAAGAAGAAGTCCCTGAAGATTATCTCAAACGCATTAATGCCATTGATAAACCTGTCAATATAAAGGTGTTTGTAACTCTTTCATGTCCACATTGTCCAGGTGCCGTTCAAAAAGCACATAAACTTGCGATGCTTAATCCAAACATTGAAGGTGAAATGGTGGAAGCCCAAACCTTCTTTGAATTATCCAATCGTTTCAATGTATCTAGTGTTCCAAAGATTGTGATTAACGATAGTGTTGAACTCATAGGCAATCAACCTTTCGATGCATTCTTAGAAGCAATCGAACAATTACCTTAATCAAAAGTCTTCATCATGAAGACTTTTTTTATTGAGGGAACAACCTTTAGATATGATAGAATTAAACTATAATAAGGAGCTAACTATGCTAGTCTTTCAAAAACGTGATCCTGATGTCGGTGGAATATTTACTCAAGCCCCAATGCCTTTAATTAAAGATGATGAAGTGCTCATTCAAGTGTTGTATACCTCAATTTGTGGAACGGATTACCACATCTATTCATGGGATGCATGGAGTGCATCAAGGGTTAAACCTCCCACCATAATGGGACATGAGTTTGTAGGTCAAATCATCGAAATCGGACCTAAGAATTCAACTCATAAGATTGGAGATATTGTGGTAGCGGAAACACACATCATCTGTAATGAGTGTGAACATTGCAAAGCAAATCATGGCCATATTTGTAAGAACACCAAAGTGATTGGCGTTGATACTGATGGTTGCTTTGCGCAATACATTGCCTTACCAGCTCAAAATGCATTAATCATGAATGATTTGGATGTGCCTTTAGAACAACTCTCGATGCTTGAACCACTAGGAAATGCTGTTCACACGATTAACTCGACTAATGTTAAAGATAAAACGGTAGTGATTAATGGATGTGGTCCAATCGGCTTAATGGCCATTGATGTCGCAAAAGCAAATGGCGCAAAACAAGTGATTGTGGTCGATATTAATCCATATCGACTTGATTTAGCTCAAAAACTTCATGCGGATGTCATCCTCAATGCGAATGAGGTTGATGTAGTGAAAACAATTCTTGAATTGACTCATGGATATGGTGTGGATGTAGTTGCGGAAATGAGTGGTCATCCTCAAGCCATTCTTAATGCCTTTAAATTTCTTAAAGACGGTGGACATATGGCGATGTTGGGGGTCGCATCCAATCCATTTATGATGGATATTTCAAAAGATATTGTCTTTAAAGGAATAACGATTGCGGGAATTACAGGACGACGTATGTTTGAAACATGGGATCAAATCAAAGCATATTTGAAACGAAAAGCACTTCACTTAGATATCATTCATACTCATACCCTACCCTTTATTTCCCTAGAGCTAGGAATGGAATACATGGCGAGTGGTCAATGTGGCAAGGTTGTTTTGAAAGTGAGTGATAAACAATGAGTCAAGCATTTTTTAAAACTTGGGTTGAAAACAAAAAAGCGAGCGGGTCATATGCTACTCCTCCGCGTATTGATGGTAAAAATGATGCTATCATCATGATTAATGATCAACCAATCATTAATCTGTCATCAAACAATTACTTAGGATTCGCAAATCACGCCGCATTAAAAGAAAAAGCCATGGAAGCCATTCAAAGTCATGGGGTTGGGGCTGGGGCTGTGCGTACCATTGCAGGATACAATGATTTATTAGAAACGCTTGAAAAAACCATTGCTGAGTTCAAACAAGAAGAAGCGGCCATTGTATTTCAAAGCGGATTCGCATGTAATGCTGGAGTCATCCAAGCTATCGCCTTAGAAGGTGATGTCATTTTCTCTGATGAATTAAATCATGCTTCGATCATTGATGGAGTACGCTTATCACGCGCAAAGAAATTTGTTTATCCTCATAATGATTTTCAAGCTCTTGAAGAACTGCTTAAACTTCATCGTCATCACTATCGTCATGCCTTAATTATCTCTGATGGCGTATTTTCTATGGATGGTGATATCGTGAATTTACCAAGTCTTGTTAAGGTTGCGAAAGCGTATGATTGTATGAGTTATATTGATGATGCGCATGGATCTGGTGTTTTAGGTCCTTATGGTAAAGGCACTGTCGCTCATTTTAATCTCAGTGGCCAAGTTGATTTCACGATTGGAACTCTATCTAAAGCATTAGGAGTCGTGGGAGGTTATGTCGCATGTTCACAAGTTATGAAAGATTATCTGATTGTGAATGCAAGACCATTGTTATTCTCAACGGCCCTACCCGCTGCAGTCTTAGCGCCACTCAATGAAGCATTTAAACTATTAAAGCAATCGCAAAGCCAAGTGGATACTTTATGGGATAATGCTCGTTATTTTCAATCTCTATGCATTCAACATGGATTAACCTTATTACCAACCCAAACTCCAATCACTCCAATTCTTATTAAGGATGAAGCAAAAGCGGTGCGCATTTCAAAAGCTTGCTTAAATGATGGTGTTTATATTAGTGCGATTCAGTTTCCAACAGTTCCTTTAAACACCGCTCGACTTCGTGTGATGATCAGTGCGACGCATACCAAAGAACAACTTGAAAAGGCAGCGAATATTATCGCTTATCATGTATCAACTCAATAAAAATGTCAGATTCATATCTGACATTTTTATTTCATATTCTCTTCAAGTTCTTGAATAAATAAGTCTATCGTTTCAAGTTCTTCGTTCGCTTCAAGCTCAATATTAACCTCATTACATACACTTTTAAACGCGTCCATTAGGATTTGATCACGGGTGATAATCTTTTGTGGACGACCACGTTGCTTGATGGTGTTGATAAGTTCACCATAAAGCTGTTGATGTGCATCTTCTTGATTCACAAGAGATTGAGAATATATTAATGGGGCATCGTGATGAGTAATCATACATAATCTTATCGCATGTTGGCGATGATGTTCTTGTTTTTCCAACATGATACTTGTGTAAGCCACATCCATTTCCCAAACATCATGGTTTTGTGATACGTGTAATAACTCATTTTTAACATGTTCATCAATGTTTAACTCTTGAACTTCAATGTGTGAGGATGGCAATAACTTATGAGATAAAACCCATTGCTTTTGATCATAGTCAAATGACCAATAATGCATATTTTCTTCTAAATCAATGGTTTCTTCTTGTTCTAGAATGGCTTTGATTGCTCCAATCACTTGTGCATACACATCCACAAGGACGTCAATCTCTTTCTTGACAATCATATCAGGAAGAAGGGAAGGCATGGTGGACTCAAAAAATGGTAAAACATCGTCGCGAAGTTGAGCCTCACTTAACACAAACATTTTTAATGATTCTTCATCTGCATCTTCTGCGCCAACAAAAGAACATAGTAAATGTTGTTGATAACGCAGTCGCTGAATCGCGGGCATGAGTTCAAATGAAGCATTCATAAATAAACCCACTAAGGCTGCCACATTAGGAAGCACCACAATGCTTGATTCTAAAAAAACGACATAATATGGAGTCTTACGATTATTGAGTTGAATCGATATAATCCCAATCTTATCGTGATGATCCCATGGTTTTAAATCATAAATTTCATAAGCATAACGCACGAGTCGCCTTGCTTTCATGGATTCGACAGCATTCATGCTTCACACGCTAATGAGCAAATTCGCTCTAGATTTTCAAATTGAATAAAGCGTACTTCTCGCAAAACTTCTTTTTGATCCACCATCACAACAATGGTTGGAATGTTAAAAATCAGCATTTGAGCTGGAATATCTTCTAGTTCTGATACATCAACCTTATAGATATCGATGGGATATTCCTCGACCATCTTCAGTAATTTAGGCGAAATAGACTTACATACATTACATGTTGGGGTTGTGAAATAAAGAATATAGGGTGACTCTAGGGTTGATAATGCATCAAATTGTGATTTGCTTTCGATATTGATAAATTCTTTCATAATGACTCCTTAGGCAAGGTCTATTATCATGCGTTTTGCTGACATTGTCAAATGTTTGACTTGTGAACTTAACCTTGATTTGATATCGTTGTTGTATGAAACATCGATGTCCTTTATGTTATTCCATCCTTACCTTTACAAGTGCTTCCTCATTTTCTCGTTGCATTGAGTGTGATGCTTATGTTAAAAATCCACTATCTTATCTTACTCCTTCACAAGACATTGAGCGCTACAAACTTCATAAGAATTCCTTAGATAATCAATCCTATTTAGACTTCTTAACTCCTCTTGCAAATCTCATTCTGAAGCATGTTCCATCTCATTCATTGGGACTTGATTTTGGATGTGGTCCCGTATTTGCACTTGAAAAATGTTTGAATCATAAAGTTAATCTTCAACATTATGATCTATACTTCTATCCTCATCTAGACGCATTTAAACACACCTACGACTTCATTGAATGTAGTGAAGTCATAGAACACTTGCATCATCCTAAAAAAGAACTAGAGCGCTTAATTCAGTGCTTAAAGCATGAAGGATTATTATTTATTCAAACCCATCGTCATGATGAGGTTGATCATCTCGAATCTTGGTATTACGCAAAGGATCCTACCCATGTTTTTCTTATTTCATTAAAAACATGTGAGCATATAGCCCACATGTTTAACTGTGAAATTATTGAGGTTACTCCTCGATGTGTTGTATTTCAGAAGCGCTAATCACAAAGATTTCGTTTTCACCCCATGGATGATATGTCTTACCTATGTGTTTGAAGCCAACAGATTGGTAAAATTCGAACAAATCACTTGCACAATAAATGTCTTTAAAGCCTAGTTCAAAACCATGGTGTATCATGGTTTTGATCATCCATGTACCATACCCTTGATGGCGATACTTGTCCTCAATATACACAGCCGCAAGATAAGGCCAGACATCCATTCGAGAATTAAAATCATTCACGATAAGACCACAACATCCAATCACTTCATCATTAAGTGTTAACACCCCCCAAGTTGGGATTGAGTTACTACTTTTCATCATCCAATAAAAGTGATCAACATATAACGGCGTAGTGACTTCACTTCCCCATGCTTTAATAATGAATTGACTCCATGCATTAAAGTGCTCTGGATGTTCTTTAAGTAAGTTAAATTTTAAACCATTTTGAATCGTTTCCATTTTTCTCCTCTCCAACGAAGCATCATAAGAAATCCTCTAACCCATTCATCAAAGGTTAATCCAATCCAAATTCCAATAAGCTGTAAGTTGAATACGGTTGCTAAAGTGACTCCTACCCCAAGTCCCACAATCCACATCACAATAATCGCAATCATCATTGGAAACTTAACATCTCCTGCTCCTCGAGCAGAAAGAATCAGAACCAGATTAAAGGTTCTTCCTATTTCTAAAATCACATCAATCCAAAGTATCGTACTTGCCAATTGCAAAATGGCCTCATTATCGGTAAATAAGCCAATAAAGAAACGGCTATTTATGGCTAGGAAAAGTGACATGGTCAGAGAAATCATTAAGGAAATTTTCAAATTATTGAAAACCATAATACGAGCTTCATTACTTCGATTTTGGCCTATACGTTCCCCAACCACGATTAAGCTTGCTTGCGCAATCGCCAAAACCGCAAGATAGACAAACCATGTCGCGGTTTGCACATACACCCGTGTGTTAATGGCGACATGACCATAGGAGTTAATATAAGAAAACATGATGACTTGCACAAGTTGATATGATAACGGTTCAATGGCTGCAGGAGAACCAAGGCGAATCATCTTCACAAATAAATCCTTACTCACTGACTTCAAGTGTCTCAATCGAGGTGTAAAGTGGACTAAACGACCACATAAGCGATAGTTTAAAAGTAATCCAATACTTCGAGAAAGTGCTGTCGATAAAGCCACGCCAACCACTCCCATATTAAGATATGCAAGTGGACCAAATAGGAATGTATAATTCCCAATCACATTAAGAATATTCATGAATACCGAAATATACATCACTTCTTTGGTATACTTATGAGCTCTGAGTGTTGTTGTTAATACAAGAGTCCCCGCATGCACAAACAAGGTAGACCCTACAATCATCATGTAACCACGACCCACTAAAATGGACTCAACAGGAACATTGATTAATGATAGAAATGCTGATCCAAAGAAAATAACACCGACCCCAAGAATTAATGCAAAGGAAATATTGAGCACAAATGCTAATGAAACAATGGTGGGTAATTCACTGGTTTTCTTTGCACCAATACTTTGAGAAATTAAGATGGCGGATGCTGAGGTGACCACACTAAACATGAGTGCGGTAAGATTAAACATTTGGTTCATATTTCCCACTGCACTCACCACGGTTTCACCAACACGGGATAACATAACCACATCGATGTTACCCATAATCATGAAAAGACCAATCTCTATAAAAATTGGCCAAGCTAGTGGGAAAATATCGCGTTTAAAGTTTTTGAACATAAAAGAGAAAGTCACCTTTCTCTTAGTATTATACATTATTGAGGGAGATATTTACGTAAATCATTAACACGATTTACTTTTTCCCATGCGACATCCACATCTTCACGTCCCATATGACCATAAGCAGCCACTTGACGATATTGAGGACGACGCAGTTGTAAAGTGTCGATAATCGCTTTTGGACGTAAATCAAACTCTTGTGCGACAATAAGTGCTAACTCATCATCACCAAGTAACCCAGTTCCAAAAGTATCCACAAAGATAGAGACTGGTCGTGCAACCCCAATCGCATAGGCCACTTGAACTTCACATTTTGTGGCTAATCCGGCCGCAACGATGTTTTTTGCGACATAGCGTGTTGCATACGCAGCAGAGCGGTCAACTTTGGTTGGATCTTTTCCTGAGAATGCTCCACCACCATGACGAGCCATCCCACCATAGGTATCCACAATAATCTTACGACCTGTTAATCCACTATCGCCTTGTGGTCCACCCACAACAAATTTCCCTGTAGGGTTGATGAAATATTTAGTATCCTCATCCACAAGATTCGCATCCACAACTGGTCCAATCACATGTTTCTTAAGATCCGCAACGATTTGTTCATGAGTGATGTGTTCAGCATGTTGTGTTGAAATCACAATCGTATCGACACGGGTTGGTTTTCCATCCACATATTCTACACTCACTTGTGTTTTTCCATCAGGACGTAAATAATCTAAAGTTTTGTCTTTGCGTACAAGTGATAACTGACGAGCTAATTTATGAGCAAGTGAAATCGGAAGAGGCATCAGTTCAGGTGTTTCATCACATGCGTAACCAAACATCATCCCTTGATCCCCTGCGCCATGATCATAATCACTTTGTGCATCATAGGCACGGTCAACCCCTTGGGCAATATCAGGAGATTGTTCATCAATGGAAGTAATCACACCACATGTATGGGCATCAAAACCATATTTAGCACGATCATAACCAATGTTTAAAATCGTTTGTCTTACAATTTTTGGAATATCGACATACGTTGAGGTGGTGATTTCTCCCATCACAAGAACAAGTCCTGTTGTAATTGCGGTTTCACACGCAACACGGGCTGTTGGATCTTCTTTTAGAATTGCATCTAGAACCGCATCAGACACTTGGTCACAGATTTTATCTGGGTGTCCTTCAGTGACTGATTCAGAAGTAAAGTATACTTTTTTGCTCATAATTTTTCTCCTATCATCATTAAGCACTGGCGAACCATCTTCGCCACCACAACACTACTTACTCCAGAATGATCATAATCTGGAGATAATTCCACCATATCAAGTCCCACAATATTCAGTGAACTTAATACTTGTATGACTTCTTCAAACATAGTATAGGTAATCCCTCCAGGTTCAGGGGTTCCTGTACCAGGCAGTAAGCTTGGATCAATCACATCCACATCAATCGTAAGATAGACTGGAGTAGATCCAAAATCTTTGATTGCATTTTTTAAAGCTTCAACGTCAGCTTTTAAACATAGTGTATGTTCTTTCGCAAACGCAAATTCTTCTTTTGTCCCTGAGCGAATACCCCATTGAATTAAACGCTGTGAACCACATAACTTAACCACACGATTCATGACACAGGCATGAGAATAAGGATTATTCATGTAGGTTTCTCTTAAATCCGCATGGGCATCGAGTTGAATGACTTTAAGATCTGGATACACTTCATAGACTGCTTCAATACTTGGGTATGAGATTGAATGTTCTCCCCCAATCATAAATGGGATTTTTTGATCACTTAGAATTTGAGCTGTCGTTTCCTTAATCATTCTTTGAGTTTCAAGTGAATCTCCCATTGGACATCCTAAATCACCACGATCGAAGATGCTTAATGTTTCAAGATCACATTCAGTGGACCAACTAAAGGTCTCAAGTCCATAAGAAGCACGACGCACTGCACTAGGACCAAAGCGAGTGCCTGGTCTAAAGGAACATGTGCCATCATAATCCACTCCAAACATCACAATGTCAGCATCCTCATAGGATGATTCTGCACTCATATATACATCTTTAGCATTAATCATGATAATCCTCTTTGAGTGATTCAATGACATAAGTTGGAAGAGCGAAACATCCTACATGGAGTGCTGGATTATAATACTTCGTTTCAATGCCATAATCATGCCATGACTTCACATGTTCGTTAATCGGTTGAATTCCTTTGGATGCATATCCAAATAACCAATGGCCACTAGGGTATGTTGGAATATGAGCTTGATAAACTTTCGCCACATCAAACACTTCAGAAATACGTTGATGAGCACGACGCATATTGCGCTCAAAGGCTGGATAATAAGGTGATTCATGTTGATTCACTAAAATACCATTCGCGTTTAATGCACGGTAACAGTTTGAATAAAATTCTTTAGTGAATAATCCTTCACCAGGTCCAAATGGATCAGTGGAATCCACAATAATCAAATCGTATTCATTAACTTTTGAGCGAATGAACTTCAAACCATCCTCAAAGAATAAGTTTACTTTTTCATGATGAAGTTGTGATGCTGTTTGAGGCAAGTACGCAATACTTACATCCACCACCATTGGATCAATTTCTACCATATCAATCGTTTCAATATGAGGATAACGGAGTAATTCTCGTACTGTTCCTCCATCGCCCGCTCCAATCACACAAACTTTCTTAATGTTTGGATTAGACGCCATTGGGACATGCACAATCATGTCGTGGTAGATGAATTCATCCTTTTCAGTGACCATCATAAGTCCATCAAGTGTTAAAAATTTTCCAAACTCAACAGAATCAAAGACATCCACTTGTTGGAAATCGCTTTTTGCTGAGAAGAGATGTTGTTTTATTTTAATTGAGAAACGCACATGTTCTGTTTGTTGCTCGGTGTACCATAGTTCCATTTAGTCCTCCTTAACGACCTTTAAGGTATTTAATTCAGGATCATGAGATCCCATTAGAAATTGATCATTACGACGCCCAAAGACGATGTAATCGAGTATATCTTGCGTAATCACTTCACCATATGAGAGAATCGGAATCCCTGGAGGATATGCCATGATCATCTCAGCACTAATACGACCTAGTGATTGACTAAATTCAACCATTTCAGAAGATGCACTGTAAGCTTGCTTTGGACTCATCTTCACATGGGGTTGAATAAACTCTTGAATCGGTTGATTGGTTTGTGAACTTGCATAACGTTCTTTTATATCTTGTAGTGCTGCAAGTAAGCGTTCCACTTCCAATGCGCGATCGCCCACTGAAATAATCGCTAAAACATTCGACACATCACCAAATTCAAGTTGTATACCATATTCATCTCTAAGAATATCGTACACTTTTTTGCCACTTAATCCTATGCCTTGAGTATGAATACTGAGTTTTGTGCGATCAAAGTTATAAATGCCTGGATGACCAATTCGATCTGGTCCAAAAGCAATATAACCTCCCATCGCATTGATTTCACGACGTGCGTAGTCGGCAAGTTCCATAATTTTCGTAAACATGGCTTGGCCTTCTTTTTGAAGTTTAGCACGAGCTACATCCAAAGAGGCCATAAGTAAATAACTCGGAGAGGTTGTTTGAAGCAAGTTAATCGTTTGAAGTACATGGTTATAATCCATGCTTTCACCACAAAGCAAGATGGAAGATTGTGTAAGTGACCCCCCTGTTTTATGAAGTGAGACACTACTCATATCGGCTTTGACGTGCATAGCGGAAATAGGCAATTCATCATGGAAATAAAAATGTGCTCCATGGGCTTCATCAACCAGAACTTTCATTCCCAATTCATGAGCCACACTCACAATGCTTTGCAAGTCTGAAACTAGTCCATAGTACGTTGGATTATTAACAAATACCGCTTTCGCATGAGGATTATCTCTCATGGTTTTTATGACATTTTGAGCATCCATAGCACATGAAATCCCAAGTTCTGTTTCCATTTCAGGGTCCACATAGATAGGATGGGCACCCCCAAGAATTAAAGCATTCAGTGCAGATTTATGAACATTACGTGGCATAATCACACTTTCACCTTCTTTAACACATGATAAAATCATGACCATGACGGCCATGGACGTCCCATTGACCATAAAGAATGCATGTTTTGCCCCAAAGGCTTGGGCTGCTAGTTCATGAGCTTCATGAATAATTCCACTCGGATTTCCGAGGTTATCTAAATAATGTGACGAATTAAAATCATATTGAATAGCTTGTGATCCAAACACATCAATCAGTGTCTTATCCCCTTTTCCTTGTTTATGACCAGGCACATCAAAGGCTACAACACGTTTTTTTGCGTAGCGCTTTAACCCGTCAAGTAAAGGTGTTTTACTCATGGTCAAAGACATTGGATGATGAGAATATCTCAATCATCTCTTGACGTAAACGACGAGTAATACTTAATTTTTCTTTTGGACTATAAGATTGAGGTGATGAAGCAAATAAGTAATTTGATAATACCACATCCGATAAAATCATCTTAGTGTGGAAAATATTGGATTGGTATACATTGATATCCACGGCATCATACTTTTCAAGCACATGAGGATCAATGTAATCTTGAATGCTGGTAATAGGATGATCAATAAAGAGTTTTTTACCTTCTTCATCACGAGTAAAGCCACGAACACGATAATCTAATGTAATAATATCTGAATCAAATGAGTTAATTAAATAGTTTAATGCATTCAAAGGTGAAATCTTTCCACATGTGGAGACATCAATATCAACACGGAATGTCGCAATATTTAAATCAGGATGATATTCAGGATAAGTATGGACCGTCACATGAGATTTATCTAGATGACCTGCAACACTTTCTTTCTTAACAAACTGAGGATCAACAGAACATGATGGATCAAGTAATGTATCATCAAGCGGTTCTTCCGAAATAAGCAAAGTAACACTAGCTCCTTGAGGATCGTAGTCTTGCTTTGAGATATTAAGCACAGTTGCGCCAATCATATGGGTAACATCCACGAGAATTGAGGTTAGTCGATGTGCATTATATTGTTCATCAATATAGGCAACATAATCTTGACGTTGCTTTTCGTTTTCGACATAGGCAATATCAAAGATATTGAATGATAGTGTTTTAGTTAGATTATTGAATCCATACAGTTTAATTTTACTCATGAGTGCTCCTTACATGAAAAAAAGACCTAATGATGGTCTTCGCAACAACATTGACGCAAAAACGCCATGTTTTATTGAGGAAGCCAAACCGAGGTTTGGGGTGCTCATGTTGAGAAGAAACATCGTTGATGAACCATCATCGATCAACACGATTTACAATCGCAATTTCGGCTTTTGACCTGGCTGTCCGTTTGGCCGTTTAAGACACATGACGTGTCGGTCAAGGATACAAAATTGGTTGCAATAGCACAGAACCCTGTGGACTTCTATTACGGTATGATTTTAAAGGATAATGAACAATAAAGCAAGTCTTTTTTTAATTTTAGAAAACTTTTTGTTTAGTTTCACTAACATTATATGTGTAAGGTAAATACTTGTTTTGTTGGCCAACATACCTGATCACATTCCGCAATCATTTGTGCTCCTTCATCCTTAAAACCACACTCGTTGAATAGTTTTAAAGCTTTTTCATCTTGAAGTGAAACATACGCTACAAGCTTTTTTACGTTTTGTCTTTTAGCATAGGCTTTGAGTTGTTGAACTATAGTTTGTTCAAAACCTTGATTAAAGTATAGATTAAATACCTTAACTTTAATTTGCGCATAGGAGAAATCATCATTTAAGGATATCAGTTCACCGATGCCTACTAACGCGTGATTCACATCAAATGCTCCCATGACAAAAGCATGATTATCATCACTTAAACTATTATATTCTTCCACCTGTGATTTAAAGTATTTCAAGGTTAATCCTTGAGTTGGAAAATAGCCCTCATCAAATGGATGCTGTGAAGGAAGTTGATTTTGATGGACCCATAAATAGGCCTCATAATCATCTAAGGTAAAAGGGCGACAAGTAAGTTTTAAATCTTCTGAAGACATGGCTGTCCCTCAAATTTTTCGCTTAAATCCAACGCAAGATAAATCGTCTTTAAATCAAATCCTTGATCTTTATAACCCTTTACCATTCGATTCATATATTCTTCACTAGGAATATGATAAACACCTGAAGTTTTTAAATAGATCATCCCCTCAATACGTTGACCTTCAAAGCGAACTCTCCAAGATTCTTTTCGATATCGTCCTTGATGAACACCTTCATAGCGATCGAGCGATTCAATATCTTTCTCAGTAAGTTCATAAATCGTAATCGGTGTTTCTGCTCCTTCTTTCATGGCTAAGGAAGCGTAGGCTTCATGTTGTTTTTCTCCAATAAAGATGAGTTGAACATCCTTTAAAATGGTGTTACCTACTTTTTTTGCATCAGGACAGCGATGTTTCATTTGATCTAAACCATGATTGGAACCATAGGCGAAATAGTACATACATCCTCCTTTAAGGTTGAATAATCTTTTTTATCCATTCATCAATGATATGTGTTGTTTGATTGAGTTGTTGTGATGCAGAAATTGTTGCTTCTAAATCATTGGCTTGAAGGCCATAAGAGCCAAACTGGGCATGATTACCTCCTTCAATCATGTTTTCATCAACATCTAAATCACTCCAAGCTGCCTTATAAGCCTCTAAATTGAGCAAGCCATCTCTTGATGCAAGCAGACTTAGAAAGCTTGGATTACCAATCATTTTTTCAGGTTGAAGTGGATATGATGCTAATGTAATTAAACCACTAAATGGTTTCTTTTGCATTGATAATGATGCACTAACACCACCAAGGGAGTGACCAAGCAGAAAAACATGTTCACTTGTGGAAGTATCCACACTAAAAACGATGTCAGGATATGTAATTGCTAAATTCAAAGGTACCTCCACAACACTGACACGATATCCTTTGCGAGATAATTCATATGCTAAAGGGGCGTAAGCAACATGAGAAACTAATCCACCGGGCACCAGGATAAGATGAATGTTTGCTTCCGAATTATACTCATAACCGAATGAAGTCAACTTTGACTCTTGATATCTTTGAATGGCCAAGGAATTGGGTTGATATGAGATGAGATATGGAATAGTTACTAACCCCAACATCAAAACTAAACAAACTGCACCAAATTTTCGCCATTGTTTTTTAATGATTTTCATGATCTTCCTTTATGCGAGGATTGATAATACTACACACCTCAAGTGTATGATAACTTCCGTTTTTAAATACATGATCGATTTGAGTACCTTCATACGTAAAGCCGGCTTTTTCCATGACTTGTCGAGATGCTGGGTTAAATCTAAAATGACGAGCAAAAAGGCGATGATAACCATGATTAAATGCCCATTTGACAAGCATAATGCTTGCTTCAGTCGCATATCCTTGATTCCAATAAGGTTCGCCTATCCAATATCCTAGTTCACCATGATGATGAATCGGATGATAACTTAACCCGATTGCACCAATGAGTTGTTGTGTTTGTGTGTGCACAATAGCCCACTCAAAGCGTTGTTTATTCTCTCTCCAAGCTTGATGATGTGAAATCCATTCTTGAGCCATTTCAATCGTATAAGGATATGGTAAAGATAAAGTCATATGATGAAGATTTGGATTATGACACAACTTCGCAACCAAAGGTGCATCATTTTGATTAAACTCACGCAGTGTTAGTCTTTTTGAATGAATCAAGAAGGTCATAATTTCACCACAAAATAACCTCGATAAGCTCGCACACTGTAATATGAGTCGGCACCATTATGATAAATGAAGGTTCGACCAAAACGTGTATCTCCAGTGAGTGCTCCTCCTTTTGATCTTATATTTTCAGGGGTGTGTAAC
The DNA here is from genome assembly GCA_018333955.1 of Erysipelotrichia bacterium. Taxonomy (GTDB): domain Bacteria; phylum Bacillota_I; class Bacilli_A; order Erysipelotrichales; family Erysipelotrichaceae; genus UBA6182. Next base: position 34,659 of record JAGXSD010000054.1, on the reverse strand, counting down.
CAACTGGATGTCTTTAAATCTAAGAATTCAATCTGATTGATAGCTAGATATAATTCTTCATCAAGAAGTGTTAGTCCATGTTTTGACGCATCTTCAAGAGCAGAAGTTTCAGGAGGAAATTTCTTACGTGTTGTTCTTGCGAGTTGATCATAACAGCAATTTCTTCGTCCAGCGGGTGATTCTTTACTCATGTCAACCACTAAGATTTGTTGATTGACCTCCACCACATCGGGTTCTCCACCACTTTCTTCCATATATGACATCATGTGCCATTGCTCTTGGGTTAAACTTGAAGCCACTTGTTCCCAAGTGAGGTTTGGATGACGATGAGGATGATGTTCAAATCGAAGTTGAAATAATGATTGATGATTCATAGGCTTCTCCTTTTAAATTCATTATAATTTATAATTTGAGTGAATTAAATGACTTTACTTCATCCACAAAGGAATGACATCATCCCCTTCATACCAAGCTAAAATTTCATTCGCAATCTTTTTCATATGCTCAACTTCACTGATACCATAATTGATGGATGCCCAAGGAATTGAACTGAATGAGTTGATTGCCAGATAAAAACGTAATCGGATATAGAACTCTAGTGGAGGTTGATAATCAAAGTATCCATGGATCTGACCTTTCGCAAAAGCAGGGCTTACACGGGCACTAAAAGCAATACGATCAAACTCTTGCCATGGATCACCTTCATCTGAGCGATTAAAGTCTATGATATGGACTTGATTTTGATGATAAACCATATTCTCAACATGAAAATCACCATGCTGAAAAGTGGTGGTGATGTTGTTTAATGTAGCCCAACCATCCTTGAGCATCATCGAAAACATCTCTTCTTTTTCAAGTTTATATTCACAAGCATGATAAGCAGCTAGTTTTTTATTCACGCGATTTTGATAATAGTCGAAAATATTCATCGCTGAACGTGAGGGTATCTTATGAATGATTTTAAGTTGTTGTCCTGCCTGTACTCCCCACTCATACTGAGTGCTTTCATCGAGTTGAGGCAATAACTTCTCTAAGGTATCCCCTTCTATCCAATTAAATGTTTGAATAATTTTATCTTCAACATGTTCAAATGAAATCGGCTTTTGGATTAAACATTCAAGTTTAAAAAGCGTGTTCATCACATCAAATCGATATCGTTGAGCATCAAGATGATCATCGTTTGAAATACGAATAAAATGCACCTGCTTAGTATCGTTATGATATGCTTTAAATTTCTGATCAAATGACCAACCAGCTTGGATTTCTTCAAGTTGGTGATATCGTTGTTTTATGTTATTCATTTCACCATTATATCATCACATGAAAAAACCCTCTACTTATTCATAGAGAGTTAAGAATCTTAAAGAATAAATCCAAGTGTTAAGACTGATAAAACAATAAGAGGAGCAGGGATTTTGTTATACCATAGAGCTAGAGTGGTAAAGACAATCACTGTAATATTGAGCGAATCAAGTCCTACTTTTGATAACAAGATTACAGCAGCCACAAGGATAAACCCACCCGCAACAGCCAAAATACCACGAAGAGCTACTTGTATACCATCAATTTTCTTAATTTGTTCCCAAATAGGATAAACGAAATATATTAGTAGAGTGCCCGGTAAAAATATTCCAAGGGCAGATATAAATCCTGCCAACACTTGCATAAGACTCCCTGATTCTCTTAAGGCCAATCCTCCAACAAATGCACTGAAGCTAAACATGGGTCCTGGCATACCTTGAATAAATCCAAATCCAAGCAGAAATTCCTCACTCGATAAATATTTAAAGGATTCCACTAATTCATTATACATGAGTGGAATGACGACTTGACCACCACCAATCACAAGATATCCATAGCGATAAAACTTCTCAAATAAAACTATCAAAGGATGTGAGATTGTTAGACTTAATCCAAGATTTCCTAATGCAAACGCTATGAATACCCACAAGTAAATCCATTTTGGAGATATGCGCACTTGCGTCCAAATTGCTTTTCGATGATGAGTTACAACACTTAAAAATCCACCAAAAACTAACATGGTTGGATAAATCCAAGCATCACGAATGAAATAGGTTGTCAATGCACTTAGTAGTAATAGGAAGACGGTTAGTTTATCTTTAATCACTTTACGATTTATCTTGATGGCAGCCACAAGAATGAATCCTACCGCCATGGCACTTACATAACGAACAAAATCAAGTGAAATGTTGTTGGAAGTAAAAAACTCAAATAAAACAGCTAACAATGTCATAAATGACACGATTGGTAAAGCCCAAACAAGTAAAGTAAGGAATCCTAATTTTGGTCCTCCAATTTTATACCCAATCGCAATGATAGTTTGTGTACTACTAGGGCCAGGTAAAACTTGAGTGAGAGCAATTAACTCAAGAAGTTCTTCTTCACTCAGATACTTCTTTTTGGCGACCATTTGTTGTGTAAAAACACCATAGTGAGCTTCAGGTCCACCAAATGCTCCGAGTGAGCAAATCAAGACATCAAGCAAAAATGTGAGTGTGGAAGGTTGTTTTGACATAATCTCTCCTAGTTTTTTGTATTTTATCATAGAAGCGAATCAATCACATCAAACAAGAGCAAATAAAAAGCATGTTTTACGCAATCTTAACATGCTTATTTTGATTGTTTTGTGAGTTTCATTGCTTCTGGACGAATCATATTCTTGATAAACTTAACATGACGTAATCTAAAAACTGAAAAGTCATCATTAAGTGATACTAAAGTGACTGGTTCATATCCGTATTTACCAACAATTTCCCATCCATGATCTCGAGACAAATCAGTCTTATACTTTTTGGATGATTTTTTTGGGTAAGCAATCCAAAATGTTGCATCCTCTTCAAGATAAGGAATGATCTTAGGGATTTCATCGAGAAGCTGTTGACGATTAAAAAGGAAGACAAGCACAAATGAAGAAGTTTCACTTAGTTGTTCTACACGAGGTTGATGACCTGTAGCTTCATCAAACTCATCTTTGAGTTCACAAGGTAAATGAAGAACGACCAATGGATGGGTTGGTTTATAATGAATCTTTTTTAAGAATGCACTCATGATGTACTCCTCACTTCGTATATATGATGGTTTTGTTTCGTCCCAAATCTTTAGCTTGATATAGTGCTTTATCTGCTTTGAGATAACTACTGTATAATGGTTCCATCTCCTCAGTATCTAGTGCCGAAATCCCAAAACTAGAGGTAAGTTGAATCAGATTATTCTCAATATTAAAGACATGCTTCATAATATTACTACGTAATCTTTCGGCTATTTTAAACGCTTCATTAGGATTAGCATCGTGAAGCATAATGACAAATTCATCACCACCCCATCTTGCGATAAGATCACGATCTCTTAATACCGCTTTGAGTAAAGTTGAGAATTGCTTTAGAAGTTCATCTCCAATTAGGTGACCATACTGATCATTAAGTTGTTTAAAGTGATCAATGTCAACAATCAAGACACTTGAAACAAAGTCATTATTTCCGATATTTAGTTCAGTGTTCACGATATTCTCAAATTCTCTTCGATTAAGAAGCTGAGTCATACTATCGGTGGACGCTAAAATATTCAAACGGAAGTTGAGTTGTTCTAACTCAATTTTTTGAAGTTCTAGATTGAAGTTTTGCTCTTCAATTTGCTTTCGTTGTTTTACATTTTTAGTATAGTAGTACCACATAATATTCGAAAGACCAATGCCCATTCCAATCACAGTCACTCCATTTAGAATGTTTGAAGTTAAAACAATAGAGTCTTTCACAAACATTGTAATACCTACATAGAACGCACCAAACAAACTTAAAAACATCATGACACTCATCCATGGGGGCATTAGTACAACTAATGCAATCATCATTGACACAATAATAAATGGTGAAATACTTGATGTAATATATTGATCAAAGGATGTAATGACAACACCTAAAATCATAATGGTAGCACTACTTACAACTTGTATCACTATTTTAAACTTGTATAAGTTTTCTTCATAATTTGACACAAAAAAGATAACAAAACTTAATACACTTGCTAAAGCAACCAGTGTAGCATGTGAAAAGATAATACCATCACGCCAAAGTATTTCTTCAGGTGTATTAACAGCTATAAAAAATTCAAATATCACAATATGAATAATACTGATAGGTATAACAATAAGCGATAGGTTAAATAATCGAGACATATTTGCATCGACAGCTTGATAAAATGTATCATCAAATTTCAAGAAAGAAAATAATGTTTTCATGTGAGTTCCTATCTGATTTCATTATACGCATTGAAAAACAAAAGTGTAGAAATTTTGCAAATATCGTTTGGATAAATCAATTTTCTACAACAAGTAACAATTCTATTTCTAAGTATTGTTACGCTTGTATTTATACATTGCGGTATCCGCAATTCTTATGAGTTCACGGCTAGATTGTCCATCATTTGGGAATATTGCTTTCCCAATCGAGACACTGATCATACAAATCATATCTTCAATAAAGAAAGGTTCTTCAATAGTCTTTGTAATGCTCTCTTGAATAAAAGAAACTTCTGATTCTGAAAGATCTGAGTTTAGAATGAATGTAAACTCATCGCCTCCAAAACGTGAAACAATCCCTTTATGTTCAACACTTTTTCTTAATCTCTGACTTACCTGAATAAGCAGTTCATCCCCAATGTTATGACCATAAACATCATTAATCCCCTTAAACCCATCTAGATCACAAAACAAGATGGTAAAGTTGTGTTTCTTTTGAATGAGATTATCCACTTGAGTGAAGAAATAGCGACGATTTGGCAACCCTGTTAGAGAATCATGATTTGCTAGTTTAATAAGCTGTAATTCTAAACGTTTACGATCAGAAATATCCATCGATGAACCCACAATAAACTCCACACTGCCATCAACCACTAATGGGGTTAATGTGGTCGCCCATGTCCCTTGACCATGAGGTAAATCAAACTCAGATTCAAATGAAACAACTTCACGCAAAGTAACACATCGCTGGTAATAAATGTTTAATTGCATCCCTAATTCTGGTCCCACTAAATCGATTGGAGACTTTCCAATGATATTATTAAATGATATTCCTGTTTTTTGAACTAATGCTTGATTTGCACGAACATAAGTAAATGTCTCATCATCGTTGACTTTAATCAGAAAGATGACATCTTGAGTTCCTTCAAAAACCATTTCATACTCTCGAGTAACCTTTTTCAATGCTTGTTGTGCTTGTTTAAGTAAAGTAATATTTGTAAATAAACTGAGTAAACGATGCGGCTCTCCTAATTTATTTCTTATCAAAACACTTCTGCAGTTCATCCAAACGATTGAACCATCATTGTGAACAAAACGTAGTTCGTGCTCATTCCTACCATTCATATCTTGAAGTTGCTGTAATTTATGTTTGATCATCTCATAATCATCACTTAATAAATGACTAACCCAATTCATATTCGAAAGATTTGAATGAGCTTGATTGTATCCTATAGCATGCCAAAAACTAGAATTTGACCAAAAGTGAGTTGGATCATTTGCATCAATATAGAGTACTCCATCAACAAGTTGGTTTTGAATGATGTCTAGTAAACCTAAATCATGTTGAATTGAGTAATCAAGTTCTTGTTTAAGTAATTGACTCATAGCAACCTCAGTCAGACTATTATCTATACGTATAAATATATCATTTTAGTCGCAAAAAAGGCACTAAATTTTACTTTTTCGTGCCTGTATTCTTCTATTTTCTTTCTTCGTAATCCTTTTCTATTCGCGTTTTCCAATCTTTAGTGATTGTTTTGTTAAAACGTTTTGTTGTAATCGCTTCATTAAGGACATCATAGTTCAAAGAAGTTCCTTCCTTATCGCTATGAAAACGTACTGCCTTATCCGCATGAATTCCAAAGGAACGTGCTTGGGCTATCGCATCCATGTTCGCCCCTAAAAAGATAAATTCCCAGTTATAAAGCATTTTTTGACGCTCAATGAGTTGTCTTACCTGTTCATTGGTAAACTGTGTGCTTGAGTTTTCATGTCCATCGGTAGTAATCACAACCATCACATGATCGGCTTTGCGTGATGCTGAACATTCACGTTGATACATATCCATGTTCAAAATGGAATGTCCGATAGCATCGAGTAAAGCGGTCGAACCTCTGACATAGTAATCTCTTTGAGTCATGGGGTGTAATGATTGAATGTTAGTATGATGATGAAGCACCTCAATCTTATCATCAAATAAAACTGTGGAAATAGCACATTCTCCTGGTAGACGTTTTTGATTTTCGATTAAGGCATTAAATCCGCCAATGGTATCAATTTCCAATCCTTGCATTGACCCACTTCGATCAAGAATAAACATAATTTCGGTTTTAGTCATATAATGACCTCCTTTATGTCTTTATCATAGCGAATTATGAAAAAGAAAAGGTCGCCTGATAAGCGACATTGATTAACCTAAGCTTGGTAGATTGTAGTGAAATAGAGTTTCATTAATTTCGTAAATATTGTATCTATGATTTTGTATGAAAAATTCAATGATGACATCAAATTTTTGTGAATTTGATAATGCGTAGCCTGCACTTTTTAGTAAATCTTTTGTTTCATCAATATTTAATTCAAGTGCGATGGCGAATGCGATCACTGTTACTTTACTTGGTTGATATAAATCATTACTTCGAATTTTCGAAAACAAACGTCGATCAATATTTGCTTTATGATACACTTCACTATCACCTAATCTTCGCTCATCAATTAATCGAATCAAACGTTGAGAGAATGTTAGAGATGTTTGTGCAATTCGATCTTCGAGTCGAAGTGGACGCTTTCTTTGAACGTGTGAGTTTTCAATTGTGATCTCTGTGTCGAAGTAATTGATAATTTCTTCATGTTCATATTTTCGTGCTTTAAAATTATGGTGCAGATAATTTTCAACCATGGTCGCTAATTTCAAAGACACAAAGTAAGAAGAAAAATCATAGACAACTAGATACACTTGAATATCATGACTTAAAACAAACCGTTGTAAGGTTGACATTGCGACTTTGAGAGCTTTGTCTTTTGGAAATCGCTGATTCCCAGACGAAAGTAAAGGAAATGCAATACTTTGAACATTCATTCTAAGTGCATGATCACAAAGCCGTTCATAACATTGAGCAAGTTGATTCACTTCTGATGAAAAACCACCTTCCCATGGTGGAGTAAGGGTATGGAATACATACTTTGCTCGAAGATTATACCCTGAAGTCACAAAGACTTCGTCACTATGAATTGTGCCTTTTCTACGTAGTTCTTCACTATACTCATGTCCTGCTTGTTCATGAATACTTTGACTTACACCACGTCCTAAAGACAACTCATAATCAACTGCACTTACTATGGCATCTACATCCATTAAACTAATATCTTGTCGAATGATATCAAATGGCATGACCTCACCTCAATTTCGTCATATTACTTAATCCTATTATAAACTTGAGATGAATAAAAACTATATTATTTCGTTACAATAAAATGAACTATCAAACATTTAAGTCTAATAGTTCAATACATATGATACAACTATCCAAATTTATTCCATTTCGTAAGAGAGTAATGTTGATGCACTATGATCTATGAGCCATGCTCCTAAAGGCGCACTAATTAAGATTGATAATACGGCTAGCGTGAGAATCAATGAACCTTGAGGATGATTGAGTCCTAATGCTATGCTTCCAATAGCGGCTTGTACTGTAGCTTTTGGTATGTAAGATAAGACTATGAACATTTTCTCTTTTGTGTTATAAGGGGTTTTGACAAGACTTAGGACAACACCACAAGCTCTAAATGTAAGCGCTGCTAGGATTAGTATTACGGCATATAGTCCAATATTCATAACACTATTCCATGAGACTTGAGCACCAACAAGCACAAACAATATCACTTCTGCTGCATGCCACAGTTTTGAAAACTTGTGTGATAGTCGCTTTGCAACATGCTCTTTTTTGATCTGAATCATCGCGGCCATCATCATAATCGATATCAAAGCAGAAAATGAGAAGATTGAAAACTTAATACTTTCAAGATACATGAGAATAAATGCTGTTGATAAGATTATCATCACCTTACCTGTATCGCGAATGTGAAAGCGCGTAAACCACCATGAAAGCAAATGACCAATCACAAACCCTCCCAATAATCCTAGTCCTATTGTTATTGGAAGTTGCATCCAAATCAATGGTGAGGTTTGTCCTGTTAGTGATAAAGATAGAAATGATGTAAACAAAACAATCACAAACACATCATCTATGGATGCTCCTGCCATGACTAATTGAGGTATCAATTTATTAACTCCTAGCCTTTTCTCTTTCAGTTTTAACATACTAGGCACAATAATTGCCGGTGATACTGCTGCCAATACACACCCTAATAAAACTCCATCAATCCATGAAAACTTAAATAATACAGTCGCAAATATGGTGACGCCAAGGATTTCAAATAACGCAGGGATAAAGCTCAACAATACTGCAGGTCGACCCACTAGTCGTAAGTCTTGAATATCAAGATTTAGTCCAGCACGAATGAGGATAATCACTAAAGCTAGTTGTCTTAAATCACCTGAGATGATGAGAATTTTCTCATCGAGTAGATTTAAGGCAAAGGGTCCTAGTATTAGTCCAGTTAACATCATGCCAATAAGTCGAGGTAGTTTCAAAGCATCAAAGACCTTACCCAATCCTAGACCACATAAAAACATCATTGCAAATGAGAGTAGCATACAATTCCTTTCATAAAAAAACCACGTGACTAAAAGACTAGAAGTCATCAGCACATGGCGGTTTAGGTTTCCCAGGGAAGATTTCATTTCCTTAAGTATCGTACTCAAATCAATGAGTGAAGTCAAGGTTTTTAGTCAAATATACAACTAAGAAGAAAACTACTTTTCTTTCTTGATTTGCTCAAGAGACTTCCAAATCTCAGCTTGCTGTTTCTTAATTTCATCAAGTTGTTGAATCATATGTTCGACAAGCATTTCTGTTTTAACATCCACATCATAATCATGTTGTGAGCGCAAACGATCCTTACTTTCTTGTCGCTTTTGAGACATCATAATAATCGGAGCTTGGAGTGCAGCTAGACACGATAAAACTAAATTAAGGAGTATAAAAGGATATGGATCATAAGGTTTAAACAACACAATCCATGAGTTAAAACTTATCCATAGAAGTAGTATGGCCATGAAAGACAAGATGAATGTCCAACTCCCTGCAAAATCAGCCATTTTATCAGCAACTTTTTCTCCTAGGGTTCGTTGACTATCATGTAACTCATTAATATTTTTAATGAAACTATCTTTTTCTGATTCAATTTTTTCTTTGAGGTTTTGCATTTTAATCCTCCCAAAATCATTATACTCCTTACAATGGATTAATGTCTTCACTAAAAAATACATAGTATTTTAACTCAAATCTTTATGAAATGAACATTATCAAGCCAAGGAAAATTTTCTTAATCGATACTTCTTAAGCATAAAGTAACGCCATAGACATGATTCATTAAGATATCCCACTCTTCAACTTGAGCTCGATAATAATTCTCAAATAAATACCGATATTCAGGGTATAATGCTTTGAGTTCATGGACTCTTTGAAATATTGTGGATAACTGCTTTTGCTTAAGGTTCTCTTGGGTTTCTTTAGAAATAATAATATAATCGATTAATTTAAAGCCACTTTGTGATATCGCATTTTCCCACATACTTTGTGTTAGATAGCCATCAAGTGGTTCAAATGCAAAAGCATCATCAATCAATACTAATCCATGAGGTTTAATGCATTGTTTAACTTTCTTTAAAGCTTCAATAGGGTTTCCAAGAATATTGCCACAGGCTGCATACACCACAAAATCAAAATTCTTATAATGAGTTATTGCATCATTCATATCCTCAACTTTAAATCGAACTTTATGTTGGAGATTGTGTTCTATACTCCGTGTTTTTGCCACATCAATAAATGGACTCATTAAATCAATGCCTACCATCTCAACATCAAAGTTTTTTGAAAGATATAATGAGACTGATCCTTTTCCACACCCTAAATCTAAACCTCGTTCGTTTAATGATGATCGATGTTTTTGATAAAGTACCCCAATATCTTCTGGTATAGCTCCTAATTCCACTAAGTCTTGTAGAATATAATCAAGATGTGGGAAAAGTTGTGAATTTTGTGATGATAATGACTTACTAATGGATTGAATTTGACGCCTTGTTAGTTTCATATGTCTTCCTTTCGTGATGATTTCTAAAAACATTAATCATTTCTAAAATGAATTTCTCACAGTTCACTTCTAAGCAAGGGTAATCTTCATTCTCGCATTGTTCTTTTGCTAGTGCAAAGGCACCATAATAGATTACTCCCATTGCATGTGCTTGAGCATGAACACTTGAACATCCATGAGCTATAGCACGTATACATCCCATCACAATAGGCTGCTGATTGTGATGCCTTGCTTGCTCATGTAGAATTAAAATCTTTGGCTTAACTTGTGCAAACTTTACTTCTTTATTCAACCATTGTTTAACACTATCAAGAGTTTCATTACATTCCTTCACATCATAATGATGTCGTTGTAAACATGGGATTAACATGGATTCCATGACTTTTATACACCAAAAAATTACATCATTTTTTGAATGCTGCATTAAATTGGCTCGAAATTCCAGCACCAATGGATGATGGATTGAAATCATGGTTTTTGCTTTCATGGGATCCTATAGTTAGTGAGAACGTTTATATTTAGCTCTATCAATCACCTAATAATTCATTATATTGGCGCATATTAACCGAAGGCAATTAATTCAAAGGTAGCGTAGTAAATTCGTATTAACACCCTCTTTTGATTAGAAATGAATCAAATGGACAAATGCTAGAAACCCGAAATTGATGATACTATCAAAGCCTAGAATCACTTCTTACTACTTACCTTGATGAAACAAACCATGTACTTCAGCAGCCTCTTGAACAAAAATTATTCCTTGTCCAGGTTCATCAAGTTTCAACTCAACACGAATATTGTTCACTATGGATTCGGATTCTTCTTGCTTCACAATTATAACCACGATTTCCTTTTCTGGTTCAATTTCCATGTTAAATACTTTTGAAGTTTCATTAACCCCTGAACCACGAGCATTGATAATGGTACCCCCACGTGCACCTGCTTCTTTTGAAGCATTAACAACATCTTCACCTTTTCCTTTATCGACGATTGTCGTGATGATGTGATACATAGACTCACCTTCCTTTTCATTAATGTGTTCACTGCAATCATTAAAGCGCGATCCTAACATACGACATGAGTTAATCCTATACATAATGCCATGGTTAGGTTTATAAAACTTGAAAGTTTTGTTAAGATGGATGATTGCTTGATCAATCGTAGTTTCATTTCCTCCCATCAACACAATTTCTTTATGTTCATCATATAACGCAAGAAAGTTTAGAATTGGATTTTTAACCGTGCCAATTGCATAATAAATTGTACCCCCATGTAATCCAACTTCCTTGGCTTTATGTAAAACTTTACTTCCTAATCCTTGATTTATAATGACGTACAGTAAGTCATATGTTGTATTAATCATTGAACTCATGTGCCTTCACCTCATTTTTTCGTGTAGAAACTTTAAACATTAAACCCAAAACTTGTAATGTAATTATTGGAATTAATGCAACCAAAGCAATCATGCCAAATCCATCAATAAGTAAGTCTGCCCCATCAAAGGCAAACGCTGCCCCTTGAATGAATGCTAAAATAAACGTTGCGGTCACTGGACCTGTCGCGACCCCTCCTGCATCAAAAGCAATCCCAACGAATAATTTTGGAATAAAGAACATCAAGATTAAGCTAATCACATATCCTGGTAAAAGATAATGCCATAATTGCACAGAAGGAATAAGAACGCGGATTAGCGATAATGATATCGCAATACCTACACCTATAGATAATGCAATTAACACGCTAATTCTTTGAATATAACCGGCTGTGACTTCTTCAATTTGATACGTCAAAACATAGACAGCTGGCTCCGCAAGAATTGTGAGTGCCCCTAAAATAAAGCCAATGAAGATAATCATGGTTGGATGAGATAATACTAAAGTTTGACCTAAGTATGCTCCAACATCCATAAACCCCGCATTGACTCCTACAAGAAATATAAACAATCCCAGTGAAACATAGATAAACCCAAAGATAATTTTTCTTACTTCTTTTTTACGTAGTCTAAACGACCATTTTTGAAGCAGTAGGAAAAGTATGCCTAATGGGGCAATGGCCATCATACTTTCAGTAAAACTGAAAAACCATTGGTTAATAAATGGCATCCATAGTGAAGGTGAATCATTAATGGTTGAAGTTAATGAAACATTGAAATTTTGAGGTATACTTAATCGTTCTAAAATTAACACACCAATAATTGCACCTACGGATGCTATTGCTACTAGACCAAAGCTGTCCTTTTCAGAAGCTTTACTATCCTTTTTTAGCTTTGATATCCCAAATGAGAGTGTTAGGATAAAGGGTACTGCGAGTATACCTGTTGTAGCACCTGAAGCATCAAATGCAATCGCAAGGAATTCTTTCGACGTTTGTAGAGCTAATAGAAATACAATTCCATATAATACAAGCAAAATACGATAAAGTGGAATATTATAGAAGATTCGTAAGAAACCTAATGAGACCATGATAGCAAGACCTAATGAGACTACCACAATGATAGTCAAACTACGTATCGCACCTTGGGTAATAAAGGCAACTTGGTTTGCTAAAACTAATAATCCTGGTTCCGCAACTGAGATAAAAAATCCCAAGATAAATCCTGATATGATTAGGATCCATATGGATTTGCTTTTTGATAGAGCTTTTCCTGTATAACTACCTAGTGGTGATATAGCGAGCTCTACACCAAGTAAAAAAAGTGTAAGGCCTACAATCACTAACCCTGTTCCAATGACAAAACGAATAAGCAGAGGTGTAGATATTGGCGTAATAAAGAAGTGCAATAAAAGCACTAGTCCCAGGATAGGAAGAACCGATCCACTCACCTCTCTAAATTTCGTAACAATGATACTCATTAATATCCTCCAAATGATTTCATGTTTATAGTCTATAGACTAATAATTCCTTAAACATTTGAAAATTCTGAAATGATTTATTTCTGACATTCTCGACTTATCTTTTCAATCCAAGTTTGAATTTGTTGTTCTAGGTTTTTGTTTGTTTTATTAAATACCTGAAAAGAATATACTTGCATATTCTTCTTTGCAAGGATGCTTTTCATTTGTGATAAAGCACGATTGCCTCCCATCCAAGCATAAGGGAAATGCTGTGTTACATAAGTAAATACTTTTTGAGATTTTTGTGGCTCATGATGCTGAAGGTATTCACTAAATCCTAAACATAAACCAAAGGCTTGAACCCATCCGCCATAAATCACAACATCAAATTCGGTTGATGGTAAATCTCCATAGGTAATAATATCAACTGGAGTTTTCATCGTATTTGCATCATCTTTGTTTTTAATATGCAGTAAATACACTTTATGATTATCATTTTCTAAATGCTGCTTTAGTCTTTGCGCAATGGTTAACGTGTTTCCTGTTTGAGAATGAATAATAAGTGCTATGTTCATATTGTTTCCTTTGACTAGTAATCATTATGATTACTAGATTGATTTTCTAAATCGTTTTTTTGTGTATAGGTTTAAGTCTGCCTCTTTTATGAGTGTATCTAATGATGGTGTTTTGTTAAGGTTATAACATGCCATGCCTGCTTCAAGTGATATTTCAAATAATGATTCACTAAGTGCATTAGCTTCATGGATAGCTTGCTCCAACATGACATTGTAATGGTCTAGACTTGTCTGATTACATGATGAAACATAGATTACAAATTCATCTCCACCCATTCGGGCTAAGATATTACCATTAAATACTTTTTCTAGTAACTTAGCGGTTTCAAAGATCATGCGATCTCCAACTTCATGTCCAAAATGATCATTCACCTTTTTCAAACCATTGACATCACAGAAAATTATCCCTGGAGTGTTCCCATTATTGATGTCAGCAGCAAATGTACATTCAACTTTTTCATAAAATCCACGACGATTTAAAATACCTGTGAGCATATCGGATTGAGCAATTTTTTCCATTTGGCGAGTATAGATGTGGACTTGCTCCATAAGATCAAGTCGACTTAATGTATTCACGATTTCACGTTTTAATGAAGTGAATAATTTGCTTTTAGCCGTTGAAGAATCAGTAATAATGTATCCGTATAAAATGTCCTGCTGGTGTAATGGATGAAATAAATATGCATTAACTTTTTTGAATTCAGTAACCTCTCTTGGTAGTATTTCACTAGGTTCAAAATGGGCTTCATCGAATCTATGACCTTCAATGTATCCATAGGCGTAACTTATAACATCCGGCCATTCAAAATTCAAGGGGTCATGGATAATGAGTTTTGAATCATTTAATAGACATAAATGAAGTTGTTGCCCATTAATTTGCTTCATATACTCGTCAATAACATCGTAAAGCTGATTTCTATCCTTAACCTGATCAAATGATGCTCGTAAACGAATAGATAAAGTATATTCATCTAAACTGCGAGCATATTTTGACATGTAATAACGTTTTGACTGTTCTTCAAGTTCAATACTATTAAATTCTTTTTCACATCCACATGATTCCCTAACAATAAGTTGTGATGGAATACATATGTCATCAATGGTTCTACTTTTTAAAACATCAAATGCTTTACAAGCCATGTCGCCGAAAGGTTGTCTAATGGTTGTCATAGGAACATCAAGCAAACGAATTTGCTCAATATCATCAAAGCCAACTACCGCAATGTCTTCTGGGAAATGGTATCCCTTTTCAATGATAGCCTTCATTGCGCCTAAAGCCATTAAATCATTACTACAGAAAATAATATCAGGTGAATTATGAAGTAATTTCAGGCATAATTCATACCCTGATTTTTCAGAATAATCACCTTCAAACCAGTGATATTCATCAATATGATAGTGTTTCAATGCATCTTTTATACCTTTGAATCTTGCTTTGGATTCAGGGGAATAAAAGGGTCCAGTAATGATTCCAAATCGTTGATATCCATGATTTATACAATGAAGTCCCATATCAAAACTTCCTTGGTAGTTATCACATTGAACTAAAGAATGCCCTTCAATGGGTACCGAAATACTTGCGATTGGTGCATTTGTTAATGATTCGACATATGTTTTGTATGCATGTGATCCTAAATAGTAGTTAAGTGATCCAGTTAGAGAGATAATTCCATCAATATTCATCTTTTTAATTAGACTAAATATCACATTACTATAGATCTCGTCTTCATATGTTGAAGCAATAGGTTTTCCAGAAAAGAATAGAATCTGATCTAGCGGAGAAGAAACATAATCACTAAGTTTAGACCATATCTCTTCTTCATATAAGTTCTCTGTAGTGGATAACATCATGCCTATTATTGCCATAATTTACTTCCTTATTGTAGATAAATAAATCTAAATAATCTTCTTATACTATCTATTATAACTTTTACCATGCCAAAAAGGTACTGGCTTATCCATTAGAAATGCTTGTATGATGAAAGATATAAGACTCATATTTGAAAAAAAGGAGCATGCTCCTTTTTAGTATTCAAGATATAACGCTTCACATTAATCCTAAGCTGCTACTTTGACATCCTTCTTTGTTTTATTAGCCTTAAAACGTTCTACTTCTGTATTGATAAATGGAACCAAATAGTTCATACCTAAGATGGCAAACGTTGTTCCTTCTGGAACCCAACCCCATAAGCGAATGACCATGACCACAACACCAATACTGATTCCATAAACCCATTTGCCTTGATCAGTTTTTGGTGCCGTCGCAGGATCTGTCGCCATGAAAAATGATGCGAACATTAAACTACCTGCAAAGAGGTGGAAGAATGGATTCTGACCCACTAAAAGCGAGAAAACAAAGACTACAGATAAAATTCCAACAGGAATACGATAATTCGCAAATTTTTTATGAATAAGATATCCTGCACCGAGTAATACAGCAAGTGCAGAAATTTCACCAATACTTCCTCCGACATTGCCTAAGAATAAATTAAGAATTGAAGTTGAAGCTTCTCCAGTTTCTCTTAGAACACGAAGCGGTGTTGAAGTACTTACCATATCCACTGGTGATAACCATGGTTGCATGGCAGTTGGAAATAAATAAACGATGAATAAACGTCCTAGTAATGCTGGGTTGAAGATATTCTTGGGAAATCCTCCATACACTTGCTTACCTAGAATAATGGCTACAGCAGAAGCACCCGCCAATAATGGTAACGGTGTTGATGGTGAAACAGATAACGCAAGAAGCAGTCCTGTGACCACAGCCCCACCATCTTTAAAAGTATACTTGCGCTTAAATACATATTGGAATAATGCTTCGGATGCAACAGCAGATACCACCCCCACAAGCATTAAAAGAATTGCTTTTTCTCTATATGAATAGATAGCCACTAAAGATACTGGAATCAAAGCTAGTAATAACGTTTTGAATATTTTTAACATATTTACTTTAAGATCACTTATTTGTAAAGACTTAAAATGATCTAATCCTTTCATATCATTATCAACGGTATTATTCTAACACAATAGCGAAATATTTAAAGTATTAAACCCAATTAATACTTAAACAATCTGAATATGAAATAAATCAAATAAAAAGCATTCAATCAAGTTAGGAGGAATTGAATGCTTAATATATGCAATGCGATAATAGTTAGTTGATAAGTTATCTAAGGTGATTTCCAGAGAAATGGACGATAATTTTGCTAATACGTCCTTCACGAGCAAATAAACTTTGACTTGTGGTGTAATCAAGTGTGTTCGTATGATCGTAAGTTTTTTCTGATCCATCAGTATACACTATGACAATCTTGTGATTTGAAGATAAAGTATAAATGATAGGAACACTACAGAATGTAAATCCAAGTGTATTTTTATCAAGAAGAATGGCGATGAACTCATTTGAACTACTTTGCGTTGGTAATGTCCAAACTTTCTTTTCCTTTAAGAATTCATTCTTATCAATGAGTGCAGGTTTAAACTCAACAACACCTTCATGAACTTTCACTCCTAATTCTCCAAAGCGTGAGATAAAGTCTTCTTTAACTTGTCCTGTTAGACCAGGCTGTTGAACCCCTGAGAATGACGGAGTATGAGAGTATGCGTCAGTTGGGAATGCTCCATAGAGTTGTGGAGATTTCTCAACCCCAATTCCATCTTTAATGTCGCGATATCCCAATAATAATGCCACTGCTTCTTCACTCATTCCATCATGTTTATAAATTTCATCAAAATTCTCTTGGGTTGCTAAAACAAGTTTTGACACCATATGCCAGTAAATTGAACCAAGTCCTTCATATTTGTAGAATGTTCCTGAACGTCCAGTAAAGGCATGGTGATTGAATAAATCTGAGAATATCTCTTTAACAACCTTAATGTCTTCAATTTGATATTCATGGGTCGCTTTTAAGGCTTCCGCAAGCTCATAGCCATTTCTAAATCGACCATTAAAGTGGTAGTTTCCATTAATATCTTTTTCAATAAAACGAGTGTTATTTTGATTGAGTTCTTCCATAAGAATCTTCGAAGTCTTAACCATGGACTCAGGTATATTGTTCTTTTCTAAGAATTTTGGAAGTTCACGATTTGGATATAACATATAACTATTTTGATCTTCACGATAAATAGCACTGTTTCTTAATCCTTTAATCACTGCTAGGCTTTCTTGTGCGCTTAACGCTTTTGAACTCAATACTGCGACTTGGCCTTCTAACATTTCGTATAGATGTGAAATGCTACATGATTTAGAGGCAAACCGAACAAGATTATATGAATGATAAAGATTATCTTCACGTTTATTTTTATGAATGGAATCTTGGAGGTGTCTCATGGATACATCAATGAAATCTTTTAGAGCATCCATTGAAAGTTCTGTTTTTTGTCCATTAAAACCATCATAATAGATTGAATCTCTGTAGCTTTCACCTATTCTTCCAAGCGCTTGAACGATTTCAAATCGAACTTCATTTGAAATATCTGCGCCAAGGTATCCTTGACTGTCCTTTAAGACTCTTGAAATATCACTAAACATTTGATGCACTTCTGAGGATACATGAATGGACTGAAGGTGAGTTTCCTCAACAAGTTGCTTCATAAAGACTTGGAAACGATGCATGTAATTTAGAGTCACCATGGATAATCCATTCCCCACTAATGCATTATTGGCATCATTCCATTCAGGACGTTGAGTATTCATCCAAATCCCGCCTTCAGGAACATAATTAGAGACTTTTGATAGTATAGTCACTAATAGTTTCTCCATAAGGTTAACTTTATAGATTTTCCCGTGTGTAAACATGAGTTTACCATCAGATCCAAGTAGATCAACTTGTTTATGAATTTGTTTTTCACTACTAAAATCATAGGTAATACTATTGTGTGGATCTTCAACTAATGAATCAAATCCTTTAATTCTGTATGGAACATTCGCATACACAAATATTTCTTTTAAGAGTAAATCATGTAATTTCTTAGGATTATAGGCTTTTGATAATTCCATCAATTTTAGTAAGTAAATGATTTGATGATCGCCCCAATATCCAATATTTGACCAAGGTTCTTCAGGATTTGGTGCTTCCCAATCAATACCGTGTTTAGTAATACGATATGGATTATACCCATCTGCAGTGGATGCATTCACAAACTTCGCAATAATATTCTCGATAAACTCAGGATATGAAATGGATAATGCTTCCCAGTTTTGGAAAATATCACGCCAGTTACCTTCAAAGCTTAATTTCTGACTGCCATCTTCTTGGGTGACCTCAATACTGAAGCGATTCCATGGACGACTTGGATCACCATGCCGACGGCTAAACGTGAGGGGTAAGTATTCTAACACTAATCGCTCAAAATCTTGATCATCACGTTTAGACACTAATTCAGTTAAAGCGTTAAAGTTAATAACTTCTGGCAAATGCTTCATGAAGTCAAGTTGTCTTGAATAAACTTCTTTATTCCACACCTTAACAAAAGCTTTGAAATCATCTCTTTCAATTTCATAGCCATTTGCATACACTCCACCACGCATAATGTTATACAGCGTATTTGAGAAATGACGATTACTTGTTTTCTCATTTTGTGTGCATTGTAGTCCATCCGCATTAAACACTAATTTTTTAAGGTTAAGGTCTCCTTTGATGACATCTTGTTTTAGTTCATCAAGGAGTGATTCATTCTCCACCACTTCATTAATGAGCTTATGTATCTTTGTAATGCTTTGATTTAACTCTGATACAATAATCCATTCTTTAGATTCATTGGACTTAAGATTCAATGTATCCACAACATAGAATGATCCACGTCGTCCCTTCACATCATCTTCAGTGATCACTACTTCGTTTTGAGAGAAGGCTTTGAGTTGCTGCTCAGATAAAAGATAAGTAGGATGATCTAAACCTTTAGACCAAACGGTAGTGGCTTTTAAGGATTCACTTGGTTCAGCCTTATCAGATAATATTGAACTTAAAGTATATATTCCCATGCCTGCATGTTTGACTAACTCGCATCGCTTGTATCCATCGAGAAGAGTACTTAAAGTGGTTTGTAAGTTCGTATTAACACCATAAGGCAAGATGTTGCGTATACCATCTAAAACTTTGAAAGTACGTTCGTGAGATGATAAGTTTGTAATCCTTGATTCTTTAATAAATCCAAACTTCTGACTATTTTTCCATGTGTAAGTATAGCTGAACTCTAAATCATGGTTAATCTCTTCAAACATGATTTTATTCCCTGCAATGTTTTTGTAAAGGTTTCGTGTGATGTTATAGACATTGCTTTGATGGAGCGAAAACGGTTTCACTAAAAAATTTTGTTCGTCTTTTGAGACGATAATGATGGTATTAGAACCTGTGTTTTCGAAACTGTCATGAATCTTGTCATCCGTATAATATGGGAATAAGGCTGATTCGGCATTTTTGCGACCACATGTGAGTCCGCCTGTACTTGAGATAAACATCCAGTGGTCAACATCACTCACCACTGTCATAAAAAACGGATTCATCAGATTGTAGTTTTCTATTTTGAAAAAGGATTCTTGATTAATTGTGACTGTCTCTAATGAGGTTCTTCCCTTTTCATCGTTTAGTGTTGAATTTCCAAAGATTAAATTTGGTATTTTCTGCATAAAATTGTTCCTTTCTAAATCGAATTTCTTGATTTAGTTCTCTATAATCAATTATAAAGTGCTATTTTTAAAAGAGCAATGCGATTTCGTAAATAGGTGTTCTTGGTTTATGAGAGTTTCGTGAAAACGTTTTCGTTTGATTAAAAATTCAAAGATTTTTCCATATAAAAGTTCTTTTTTAACTTTTTCTTCATCAAAAAAATCATGTGGTACATGATTTCATATTGATACACAATCCTTTCAACAGAAGAAGAAATATTCTAAAACCTTGCTTAGCGATGTGTGATTTTGTAGTTAATCAGTTTAAATATGAACTCAAAATGATCTTCACTATTGATTGAAAATGTTAATGGGAAAAATTGATGACTTTTGCCCATTGCTTGGGCAGTTCTTATCATAAGTTCATCTTGTGGGAACTCAACTAGAAGTTCACTTCTTTGATTTTCTGGGAAATAAAACGTCATATTGAAATAACCCATGTAGAATGATAACCAAAATGTATTGATCTCTTTCTTACCTCCTCTAGGCCCAGTCCAATAATGCATTCCTTTACCTAACCATACATTTCCATCGGTGTAATAGCGATATTCTAGACAAATATCGATTTCTTTTAATCTGGCAGTTAATGTGAGATACGGTTTAAAAGCATGTTGAAGTACTCGTTCAATAACTTCTAATGTTGGTTCAATAGTAGAATCTTTCAGTTGAATACTTGATTTAGCTTCATAATTGATGTCCATATCTATGTTAATTCCTCTTCAAAAAATCATATTTAATTTCGTCATATCGTTGCATAACATCATTAAACACTTCTTCAATTTTTCTGGAATGATCAAATACATCATTACCAGATAACTTTTGGCCTAAATCAACAGCAACTTGATCAATCTTTGACCATGCGCTTAGAATATCTAACACTCGAGGGTGATTTCTTTGAGTTTCAAATGCACTTTGTAGGATAAGTTGAAATGCCTGTACCTTCTCACCAGCAAAGCTTACATTTATTTTTTTGCTTTTAATGTAATCCAGTTTATCATTCAGTGAGGTTGCTCCCGCAAAGCCATCATGGGCTGCGAAACAGACATGACGAATATTGACCATGACACATGCTCCAAAACACATCGGGCATGGTTCCATCGTTGAATATAAGGTATATGATCGAATATTGGGATGATCAGCAATCTTAAGTTGACTCATCGCTGTCATTTCTGCATGAGCCATCGTAGTCCCTGTTAAGGGATGTTGACTTTCAACATCGTATATTCTATTCCTTCCTTCACATACGATAGAACCATGTTCATCCACAATGACAGACCCAATGGGAATCGTATTCTGCTTAAATGATGTCCATGCAAGTTCAAATGCTTTTTGCCATGGATAATCCAGTTCATGCCACATCACTGTTTCCTCCTTATTGACGATATACACAAGTAATATTTAACTCTTCATCTAATGCCACGACAAAATTTCCATGCAATACTTTCATTTCATCTTGATCTTGATATGCCACAAAATAGGTTGATGTAGCATATCCACGAAGATAACGTGCGTCATAGATGTTTAAACTTATTAGCGGATATGTTCCCGATAAAGCAATATCATGCTTCGCAATCGCTTGATCAATGATGGTTTGAGTCTTTGCTATGTAGTGATTTAATAATATTTCTACTTGATTATTTTCGATATGATTCACATCCTTAAAACTAACATCTTGAATGATTTGTATTGAAAAAGGTTGTGAGGATATCCCGGTTGGATTAAATGATGATGCGAGTGCAATACATTTCAAAAACAAAGCACCCGTTGGATAAGAAATAATGCGAACAGGAAAGTATTGCCTTGGATCATTGATCTTTTTCATCATTTCGTTCCATTGGATATTTGCTTGATATGGATCAAGCTGCTCAAGTGCTCTCATCTCAACACAATGAGCTGTTCCTTCAATTTGCTCAATTCTTGACTCATAATCATATTCATACGGATATTTGTTATAACGATAACGTCTTAACGATAATAATGTTGACCATAAACCAATATTTTCATCTTCAATGATTGATTTCATTAACTTCGCTTCTTCAAGTTTTATTGATAAGTTTTCCAAATGATATTGATACTGAATCAATGCTATCTTCTCATCCGCAAATCGAGATTCTCTTTGAAGGATTTGAAAGGCATGAAACATTTCATGAATAATGGAAGCTGTAAACTTGAAGATATTGTCCGGATATGACATGACATTCCA
This sequence comes from Erysipelotrichia bacterium, assembly GCA_018333955.1. Taxonomy (GTDB): domain Bacteria; phylum Bacillota_I; class Bacilli_A; order Erysipelotrichales; family Erysipelotrichaceae; genus UBA6182. The sequence goes on along the minus strand of JAGXSD010000054.1, from coordinate 12,134 downwards.
TATCGCAATGATTTCTCCTTCAAACATAATCGCTGTATTAGCCATAAATTGTGATGATTTCTCAATATATCGGCCATTAAAATAACATTCATGTTCATTATACAATGCGAAGGCAACTGGCTTGAAACCACTCCAAAGAAGTTCAAAATCGACACGATCAATTTGCTGCTTCACTTGATGATATAAATGTTCAAGATTCATGATCATTCTCCTGTTCTGATAATAAAAATAAAGTTAGAAATTTAGATCAAAAATAGCTTGAACTAAATTTCGACCATATAATTCTGCTCCTAACTCATTAGGATGAACTTCATCTATGAAATATTCAGAGGTATGAGGTACAAGTTTAAAGCCATCGATAATCTTAATGTTTGGATATTTTGAACATATCATTTTCAACTTCTCTGAAAAATGAATAAGTTTTTTTAGACCATAAATAGAATCACCTCGATATATTGGTGTTATGCATAAAACAGGTGTGTTCTGATACAATTGTTCAAGTTTTTCATAATATGTTTCTATTTCCGCAAAGTCATCTGTTTCATATTGATTTGTGCCTAAAGCAACAACGATTTTATCTGGTGAATAACCTTTCATCGGCATTAACACTTTAGAATCATAAATATATCCACCAAGGCCCTGGTTGATAATGTCATAATCACAATAACGATTGACTACATTCACATAAGTATGCGCTGACCTAAAAGAACCATAACCCTGTGTGATAGAATCCCCCATCCATAATACTTTGTGTTTCTTAATCACTGGGATTACTTCATCATTAGCTTGTGCATTTCTTATCAGAATAGTAGCATCGGTTGGTAAATTAATGACAACTTTCTTATTATAATTGGGCAAATTAAACGACAATGTCCCTTCTTTTTCTAAATCTTTCACGTAGAAAACCTTCATAATTAAGTTATCGATTAATAATTCAATACTATCTTCAGAACCTATCCAGCTTAACTTATACTCAAAAGCAAAATGAGTTGCCTTGGTAATAAATTCGAGTGTTTTTCCATTAGAAGCATCAGAACGCTCAAACCAAAAATCATCAAGATTTTTGAAGTATTGCATTTGCTCTGGGGTATACTGGAATGATTTGAGATAGCCATCATGGGTTTCAATGATGCTATAAGCACCAAAATAGATGCTTTTTAATTGATTAGAAGAGAGTTTCATGATGAGGTTCTTTCTTTGAACTAGATTATTTTCTAGAACATTTTTGCACATATGATTTGATGCTTATAAATTGGAATAATCTTCATTTCAATTCTACAACCACTGATACTGGATAATGATCTGATAAATACACCCCTTCAACAACATCAGTCCACTTTTCAACTGATATGAGGTCAAGTTCTCCACGACTGAAAATGTAATCAATTTGGGGCGTTTCATCAATATTTTGTATCTGCTCATCTTTGAAATAACCATGGTAGGTAAATCCAATGTTTTCACTTAGGCACTGAAACTCAGAATATAAATTCATAACTTGCATTTCTTTAGATGAAGGATAAGCATTAAGATCTCCTGCAAAGAAAGTGATGGATTCTTTATACATGGATGGAGTCTTAATCATCCTCATAATGAGTTCAAGTTCTTTAACTCTCGCATTTGAACTGATGTGATCAAGATGTGTGTTCACGACTCTAATTATCTTTTTACTTTTACGCTCCATGAGATAGCACTGTGTACATAAACGTGGAAATACACTTTGTTCTTCAAAGCGACTCCCCGGAAGTTGTGGCGTTTCAGAATGCCAAAAATGATCTAGAGCCACAAGTGAAAACTTATCTTTTCTAAATGCAATGGACACTTGTTCTCCATCTAAGTTTTCATCTCTTCCACAACCAACGACTGTATAATCGATAAGTGTGTCATTCAACCACTCCGCAACATGAGACATCACTTCTTGAAAGCAGATAATATCTGGTTCTTCTTTGACGATTTTTTTCAAAATCAAAGGTTTTCTAAACTCGAAGTTATTTTCTTGATCAACCCTACAATCACATCGAATATTAAACGTAACTATTTTCATTGACATCACCTTTATCTCTTAATGATTTAAACTTGAAACTTCGTCAACATTCATCTGTTTACTTGAGTGCATACTTAAAATAAACATCACAATCACTAAAGGTAATAGAATGAAATTAGCAAATCCTCCTGGAGGAGTTCCGTTAAGTAGTATTGGAGGTTTTGTTAGTCCTATGGTGATTCTTCCAATGATTTCAAAAATAAACATGATATAAAACAAAGGAATTAATGATTTGTATCGAATCGCAATCACAAGTTGAATGAAAGCATAAAGTACTTGAGATAAGCCCCATAAACCAAAGGCAAAAATGATATTTTCTGCACCCAATGATAAATCAAGACCCGCAATACTTCCCGCTCCACCATCCATAGCAAAAAGATGGATTAAACTTCGGCCCATCATCACTGGCGCAAGCCCTACAAATACCCATAAGGCTAGTTTATGCCCTTGGTAGGAATTATCAACAATCCTTGGAAATATCTTATATATTCCATTTTTCATGAGTAATATTCCTTTCATTCATATTGATTCAAACTCACTTTTTATAACATATCTTAAACTTCTTTTTGTCAAAAATTGATAAGAACAATGATGAAATCCTATTGATCTCTTCTTGAGTTAAAACTTTTTTTGGAATAATAAATGCTTGACTCACTGTGATAAAGACATAGAATGCATTATGAGTCTCATACACATTGACCACTTGAGAAAACTTAAAATATGAGTAATTTTTTGCATCTTCTCCTATCTGTGAAACCGTAAAATGATCCTCAAATACTTCAAAATTTTGTGGGTATTGAAAAATGCTGCCTATTTTCTTAAACATTCGCTTTGGCGCAATAAAGAACATATAACCAAATATAGAAATCACAAGAGATCCTACGGTTAGTAAAATAATCGCTAGAATGGAAAACTCATCAGTCATTAACAATAACCCCAATGAAATCATCAAGGCATAAGGTAAGAAAAATATACCTTTTGAAGTTCTATAACTTTTACTTCTAAACATTGAAAATATAAAATAATCTTCAAAAACCTGGTAATCCATCGTCGTGGTAAACGTAATTGGAAACATCTTTCCCCCCATACATTGTGTTGCATCTAGTATCAATAATACGTCTTATCCTCATGTAATTCAATTGCATTTGAACACATTTCAATAAACATCATAATTCCACACTACATTATTAATCTGTTTATATTAACAAAACTTAGCTATATAGTTCCTATCAAAAATGCTACCATAATACCATGATTGATAATTAATCAAAGAGGTTCATGATATGGAGTATCAAAATACGTTATCATCCGCAATAGCATTCTCACAAAACGGAAAACTCGAAGAATGGATTCATCTTTTTTTAAATGCAGACGCGAATAATACGGCTTTTTCAGATGGTTTAAAACTATTCAAAAGACATTATCTAGGTCCAATTAAAATGCATGTATCAAGCCTAAAGCGATGCTGTGGGCCAGAGTCTCATATGAAATGGCAAGTGGATCGTGAAGGGTTTGAAAAGAGAGTCTCATCACTTCAAAAATCGATTGAATCGGATCATGATATGCCTCCTCTTATTGTTCAGTATTCACAAGAAGGTTTTGAACTCAATGATGGAAATCATCGCTATGAAGCCTATGTTCGAAGTGGATATAAAGAAGTAGATGTGATTATCTGGATGACTGAGAAAAGTGATTATGATTCGTTTCTAGAAAAATACAGTCATTATCAAGATTCAATACCTATTCAATAATCAACAGCATTTTGTTGAGTTGATTAACTAAAAACAATATAAAATTCATTAAAAAGGTTCAATGATATGGATGATCACTCCAAAATCATTGAACCTTTACTCTTAAATTTTCAACTCTTAAAAAAGAAAACATCACCAAGCGTTCCGTCATCGTATGCTGTTCTTGGATAAGCTTTAATAAGTTCAAACTTCCCATGAGTATATTCATGAATAACTTTATCCCAAAAATGAACTGAGGAAATATTGTGTGGATGTCTTTTCAATTGCCATCTTCCCTTATGTATGTCAAACACTTTGAAGCATGCTTGTTTACCAACACCTTGTTGTCGATATTTATGTAAAACAAAGAACTCAGCTAGCTGAAAATCTGTTTCTCTATCATCAACTTCAGGTAAATCAATAACCATGACAAATCCTGCTAGTCTTTGATCGACTAAGATAAAATATGCCCATCTTTTTTTCTCTGTCCAATAATAATCAAGATATCGATATCCATATAGACCAAGATCATTAACATCATTTTTAACCCATTGAGAAAACTCGTAATTGTATTTTTCTAATAGATTTCTTAAGATTTCCTTTTCATCAATAGACACTTTCTTTAATTCAATATTCATATTATTCTCCTTATTTTTACAACCTTAATCATAAATCCAGTTCACTTCATATCGAATCTAACAATAGTCTATTTCTTTAATTCTTTCGAAAGATATAGGACTAACTCATCATTATTGATGCATGAAGAATATGGTTCTAGTGGTTTGTCTTGATACCATACACCACTCCCATCAGGTATGTATCCTCTTTTAATATACAGTTTTTGAGCTGAACCATATCCTGAGTGTAATCCAACCGCAAGTGTGATGGAATGGTTTAATTGTGAAGCGAAGTTTTCAACAATGTCCATCATTTGATTGCCAATTCCTTGACGTCGATATTTCTCAAAGACGTTAAAATCTGATAGTTCAGGAAACCCCAAATCTTTGTAAGGTCCACTCTTTGCATGCCGTTTTAATGCAGTATATCCAGCAATTTCTGTATTAATCGTTGCAATAAAGCAATACAGTTCACCCATTTCTTGAAACTTAAAATATTCATTAAAAACAGATAACTCAGAGAACCATCCATGAGCTAGTCTTAACTCATGTAGTATGTGACTATCCTCTTTGTTCATGCTACGAATAATTATATTGTCTTTTTTATAATAAATCATATTTTGTTGCTAATGAATGAGCCCTACCTCATTCATTTTCTCCATTCATTGATAAGGTTTAATGCCACAACACGTCTTGTCATAATATGAGATTTCACCACTCCAACCATGATCAAAATAATCGAATAAGTCTTCAGAAACATAAAGCACTACGTTCCTATGATTAGATAAGAATGTAACTTCATATTTCAATCCAAACCACGTTTTCTTGACTCGCTTACTTTTAAATGTTGAATCCATATGCTTAACATGATGTGTTTTGTTTATAGGGATATCTTGATTCACATGAGGATACTCAAGCACTCTTGGTAACAGTATCGAAAACTCGAGTTGAAAGTAAGGTTTTGGAAAACCTTCAGGAACTAATGAACAATCCTCATGGAAATAAATGGAACTATCTTCACTGATTTGAATCGATTTAATCTCTAGAGGATGTAAATCATCATTTGATTGCATATTTTCAATCGACTCGATTGTTCCTACAAGATGATAAAAACCATGATAATGATACATATTATTCTTGAATCCACTCGTGAAAACTTCTGATGTGCGGCGTATCTCTAAACCTAGTGAAGTTAATACATCAACAAATTCCATATTCGCATTTGATGCGGCTAAAGAGAAATTCTCGCAATGATCACATGCACATTGTTCATTTGAAAAAGGAACTTTTCGATTAGCTTCTCTTGTTTTATCAACATCAACTCTTAATGTATACGCTTCAAACTTAAATTCCTTCCAGTGTTCCATAACTCAATCCCCCTTTATATGATTAATTCAATTAAATAGAATCTTTACATGTCAAATCTATAAATCATCACTTTACGTTTTCCTTCGGTAAACATCTCATGATCTTGTGGAATATCTGCTGTTTCAATATATTTCCCACCTGTTAGTTGGCATGTTTTTGAGGAGGCCATGTTTTCTGGATCACACGTAATGAGTAAATAACTCAGTTCATGTTTCTTGGCTAAAGTAAATAGTAACTTGCACGCTTTGGATGCATAATGATGACCTCGATAAGCTTCATCAATTCCATATCCGATATTTCCACCGATGTAGGTTTTATGATTATGTCCTATTCTTAAATCACAGTAACCTATCTTTGTTCCATCTAGTAGACAAATGTCAAAATAATACGCAGGCAACCAATCTTTTTCCGGTTGCGCATCGCAAGTACTTTGTAGTAGTAACATGATTTCATCATTTCTTAAATCATTGGTGTCATAAAACATGGTTTACCTCTTATGGTTAAGTGTATTAATTTGCTCAATTGATTGGCATGACTTAATATAGATCCAATCATTTTATCGACTGTCTGTGACGATGTGTTGTACTCCAATTGAACTATTCAATATATCTGTTCTAAAGAACTTAGGATATATGATTCTTGAGGTTGTACGTTCTACCCAATATAGAAACTCTCGATTTTGCAGCTCTGTAAAGCTTTGACTTACTGGGTTAAAATCATTGGGAACATGCATGTAGAAATAGAATGAGATCTCATAGATTAGCTTGTTCAAATTCGACGATGTATCTCCATAGAAGTAATTCTCATGAACAAATCCAAGTCTATCAACACTCATTTTTACCCCCGTTTCTTCAAAAACTTCTCTAATTATTGCTTCCTCTGCCGTCTCTCCCATTTTAATACGACCACCGATAGAGTAAAGATAATTTGATTGATCATTGCCTACCATAAGAAGTTTTTCATCCTTAATGATAATGGCGCCAACACGAATATTCACTATTCCATTTCCACAAGAAACACACATGTCTTGCATTATAATTTTCTCCCGTTATAACCATCGCTTATGGTTATATTACTTGATAAATACATGTTATTTGAACATGAAACTCAAATGTTCTAATCACTTAGTAATTTTGTATCAAAGCAAAACAACCTCCCCATGACTAGCAATCTGAATGATCTTCCCATCACTTATTTTATAAGCCTCTCCTCTTAGCTCTTCTTTGCCTGAAGTGATAAATAGATAGCTTCCATCAGGAATTGCATAGAATGATTTGCCCATACTATCAGCGAATGCGATATCCTCTATAGCACGAAATCCGTCTATAACATCGTTTTTAACTGTCTCATAATGAGGAAGTAGCATCGTTTTTGTAAGTCCTAATCCATTTAGAAATCTTTGATACGTTGGATTAACGGCCTCACCCACTAGTTCAGGCTGAGCATAAACCATGTCGGCACTGTTCATACTTCCTGCACTAATTCCAATAATTACACCAAGATACCCTTTTAGTATTTCTTTTAACCTAATTTCATGAAAAAAACGATTTTGTGTAGGTACATGCCCGCCCGCTAGGATTATCACATCAGACTCATTGACAAGTCTCTTAGTAAGATGTGAGTTTCTATGATCTAAAATCTTAAAATTTTCAAATTGAAAATCTGCATCTTCAAAACTTGATTTCATCGCTGATGCATAAAAATCTGTGACTTCATAACTATCTGGATCAGAGCAAATAAAAAGTGCACGACATTTTTTTGGAAAATAGTGATGTAACTCATTGATAAAATGATTTTCTGGATTCAAGGTATTAGAATCAGGCATTCCAGTACTACTCGTAAGAAAACAAATCATATACTCCTCCATTGGCTTTTATGCATACGGCTTTAGCTCAATACAATGTGTCGAAAGTTTTCAATTTCGCAATTATCAATGTTTTCTCGACCATGACTCAATTATCTTATGATTATCAAATTCAAATATGATTATGCAGTCCATGCAAAAATCCAATGACTAAAGATAACTCATGGGTGGTTGATTATCTCACTTGAAAATAAACTCATGACCATACTTCTCTTAACTCCACTTGTCCTTCACCATTTCCCATTGGATCTGGAACTCTACTTGCCCAGAAAATTGCTTCTTCCTTGGTTTTAACATCAATTAAAAAGAAGCCTGCAACCACATCCTTGGTAGACTCAAATGGTCCATAACTTATGATAGGTTCTTTTCCTGGTTCCACATGTGAGAAACGAATTCCTTCAGAACTTGGGTGTAAGCCTTTAGCCATGACTCTAACCCCTGCATGAATTAAATCTAAATTGTATTGGTCCATCAATTTTTCTAAATGTGGTTGTCGAATATTTAACCCTTCAGAATTTTTGGATGCTTTAATAATCATCATAAATAACATCGTAATTCTCCTATTGATTCAGTCATTGAAAGTTTGAAGTACCTTTCACTCAATCATGAAATCATTGTGTTGCTATTAAATGTAATTATACCATTATTATTGAGAATTCTTCTTAAGAGTAAATGACATATTCGATGAATGAGATATCCTTAATCAGACTTTTAACTAGATTTTAATCACGTCATAGCAAAATATGTGAAAAAAGGATATAATGAAAAAAAGCACAAATATTTCTAAAATGCTCGATTATTTTCATTAATTATTTCATTTGAGAGCTCACTTTAATTTTAGTCATAAGGAATCATTTAACATTTGATATCTTGCCTCAATCGACCAAACTCAAACAAGAATAGGTGGTTTGTTTGTACCATAAATAATCGATTAAATTTTTTGTCATATGAATCTGCGAATTATTTCAAAAAAAGTACCTAATCATTGTAGTAACCTTTTTAATATTTTGTTGAAAATGGTTAGGTGACATTCCAAAATTATGGGAGGATATTATGCCAAATAATAAATCAGATGATCGCATAGATGCATCAAATAATTCTGGTCTCACTAAGAAACCTTGGATAACTGTTGTCAGTTATGCAGTATTTGGCTTCCTCTGGATCCTTTTTTCAGATCGCTTATTAAATCTATTAGTACAAGACTCAGATCTTAATTCCACAATGCAGACATATAAAGGATGGTTTTATGTTGTATTAACCGCCTATGCACTCTATTATTTGGTAAAACTAGATTATAGACATATTATTAGACTCAACCAACAACTTCTGCAGCAACATCAAGAACTCGAAGTTGCATATAAAGAATCCATCATATTGGAAGATGCATTGAAGGAAAAAATAGATCATATCCTGGATAAACAAAGATTTATTGATACTGTCCTAGACTACTCACAAGTCGCTATAGTCATATGGAGCACCGAAGGCATCGTGATGGAAGCAAACTCATATTATCTTGAATTGTTTGGTCATCATTCAAACGATGTCATTGGAAAGCGTTGGCTTGATTTTTATGAAGATGAATTTGAGAAATCAAGATTAGAAGCCATGATAAATTCTTTAAAATTGGGGAGAAGCGTTGATAGTATTGAAAGTAAAGTACAAAAAAAAGATGGCACATTTGCTCATATCTTATGGAATAATTCTATTGTTTTTGGAACTGAAACTTCGGAGACATATATTGTTTCATTTGGCTTAAACATCACAAAGGAGCGAGAACATGAACTAAAAGCAATTCGTTTAGCTTATGAAGATTCTCTAACAGGATTAGGTAATCGAATTGCTTTTGAAAAAGATATTGAAGAACTTATTGAACTGGGTGATAGTTTCGCCCTATATTATATGGATATTGATCAGTTTAATGCCTTAAACGATTTGCACGGCCATAGTTATGGAGACATATTTTTAAAACAGTTAGCAGAAATGTTAAAGATTTGTTGCGATGATATGAAAGTGTATCGTTGGTCTGGAGATGATTTTATTTTATACAAGAAATACAACACTGAATCTCATTCAATCAAGGATCAGATGAATGATGATGTTGAGAAGATTAAAAAATACATTCATAGAAAATGGCATCTCAAGGAAGTTAGTTATTCCCCCACCATATCCATAAGCTCAGTGATTTTCCCACAAGATGGAACACTTTTAGATGACTTATTTAGAAACCTTGATTATGCAATCAATGAAGCTAAACGAATTGGTCGAGGTAGTTACATTGGCTTTGACCCTTCGCTACGTTTAGCTATGGAACATCGTATTCATTTAGAAACAAGAATGCTCACTGCTTTAAGTGATGATCATTTTTCATTGTATTTTCAACCAATTTATCACCTAGACGATGGTGAGTTAGAAGGCGCAGAGGTATTAATACGTTGGTTAAGTGAACCAAAAGTCAGTGTTCTAGAGTTTATTAACATCGCTGAAGAATCGGGAATTATTCTAAAACTTGATGAGTGGGTAATGAGAAAATCATTCGAATTTCTGAATCAATATCCTGAAGCATTTAACAAATTAATGTTATCGATTAATTTATCTGCTCAAACGATTGCTTCAACTGAATTTATTCCCAAACTAGAAGAATTAGTGTCACAATGCCAAATCAATACTGCACAAATTCAATTTGAAATTACTGAACATAGTTTTCTTAAGGACTTTGAACTTGCAGATATCCAACTTAATAAACTCAGAAAGATGGGCTTTTCGATTGCCCTAGATGATTTTGGGACACAATATTCTTCATTGAGTTATTTAGCAAAACTTCCTTTTACACATTTGAAAATTGATAAATCATACATCGATCGCATTGTCACTCATAAGAAGGAGCGAGTCATTGTAGAACAAGTGATTCAGCTTGCACATAGCTTAGGTTTATCAACCGTAGCAGAAGGAATTGAAAACGAAGAACAACGATTAGTTGCTTCAAAAATGGGGTGTTACTTTGCACAAGGTTACTTATTTTCTAAACCTTTAACTGAAAATGAATTCTTAGAAATACTGTAAAGCATGGTTTTTAAACAAAACAATCACAATGATTAAAATACCTTTATTGATTAACAGTGCGGAAATCCTTTTGTGTTGAATCATTATGTAATCGTAATATTATGTGATATTTTCACAATGGTTGGACATTATTTATATATTGTTTTGATGTACAAAACTTTAATTGTTGATGAACTCATGAACCAGACAATGTTATTTTAAATACCTTACTCATATACCAATTCATTATTTCTTAAATCGATGGACAATTTTTCCCAATGAATTTCATTGACTCCCAATACTGCTTTATAGCCAAACATGCTGAGCTGCGTTTGAATAGTTCGTGTCATGATGGCCATGGAGATATCCTGAGTTTGTGAGCCAATAATTACAGGTAGTTTTACCTTGGTTGTCTTTATCCACCCACCAAATGTTGGACTATAATCCTCTGCATTTCCATCAGGTTTACCAAATTCTGCTATTTCAGGATCAATATAACTCATACATGCTCCTGTATCTAAAAGAGCACTGATATTATTCCCTCCTGCAATAAGTTTGATATCTATATAATTCATCCCTAGTGCACCAAATAGTTTTATCGGGACTCTAACACCATTATGGAAATCAATTCTAGAAGCAAATATTATGGATTTTTCTATCTTATTAAAACCTATTCCACCAATTTTGGATAGTATGTCAGACCCTATAAATCCATCGATATTAACACCTGTGAATTCATTTAATTCATTTTTGTTGATTCTAACAATATTGTTTTTCATTTCATAGGTATTATCATTAATTACGACAAATTTGAAGTCTTCAGCAATAGAAAAGCTTATTGGTGAACCCGTATCTACAACAAACACCTTATTATCAATCTTCACTAAGTGATGCCCATTTGAAATCAAGTATTCATACTTTTTGATTCTGTTTGTGTTTTCCATTTTGTTCTTTCTCCTCAAATAGTCATTTGATATGAGGTTATGTCTTTAATTAGATTTTACAGAAAAATTTCCAAACATGGAATAGATCACACTTTACAAATCATTTCGAGTCAATAATACCACTGCTTCCACATGGATAGAGGTTACAAAGCAACATATCAAATATTTTAATCCGCTCTCTGAATTATCAAATTTCCAGAGTAGATGCGCACCCTCTTTTTCCCAATATAGTGGTGCTTGATTTTCTCATATTTTTCTTTCGATAAAATCTTATAACGTGAAGGAATGTCTATGACTTTTACAAAAATAGATCTAATCTCAATGATTATAGAATTTCCTTTAAGGATAGCAATGATAAATCCAGCCATTTCTTCTGTTTCCATATGCCAATGAATTCCACTACCATTTAAATCCTGCATTTCATTTGCATCAGCTGCAATTAGAGTTAAATATTCATTGGGACGTATAATTAACATGTCATCAGCACTACTTTCAATACTCAGAGTTGATTCGAACTCATTATGTTTTTTT
>JAGXSD010000053.1 GCA_018333955.1 Erysipelotrichia bacterium | reverse complement strand
ACGAAAACGTTTTCAACTACTTTTTAAAGCGTTTACATAAAAAATAATCAAATTTGTAAGCGCTAACACCTTGGTTGGTTCATTTTTGCGTTTTGTGTTAGAAAATTGATTAGCTTACACAAAATATTCAAAAATGTTTCAAACTTTTCATTTGCTTATTGGTAAACTCTAATGGATTCAATCTCTAGTGTTGCAGGTAAACACGTCATATCTACTTGACCACCAAATCCACCACCCATTGCTAAATTAAGAATGAGATAATGCGGTTTATCAAAAGGCCATGAATCTGCATAGTCCTTTTTATAGAAGGTTGCATAATGTTGGTTATCAACTTCAAATGAAATCTTATCTTCACTCCAATCCATAACATACGTTTTAAACTCATCACTTACGTTGGCAATCTTTGAAACATAGGTGATTTGAGTTTTCTTAGGATGATTGTATTTTTCAGTATGTAAACTAAAATGAACTGTATCTTGATCACGACCAACATGCTCCATGATATCAATCTCACCCATGCGTGGCCATCCTAAATTCTCTTCATCAACTCCTAACATCCAAATGGCAGGCCATGTTCCTTTTCCTTTTGGCATCTTAGTTCTAACTTCAAAACGTCCATACAGCCAATGTTTTTTGCCTCGTGTTACAAGGCGAGTTGAGGTAATCGGATGACCTTCAACTTCTTTCTTTACTGCAGTAATAATCAATTTCCCGTCTTGGATCTTAACATTTTCAGGATTAGCATAGGTGTAATACTGTAACTCACCATTACCCCAACCTTTTCCTCCAACATCATAATCCCAGTTTGATTGGTTTGGAAGTGTTCCTTCATTGAAGGTCTCTTCGAATATCAATGTGCGATTTTTCATCTTCATCTCCTTACGAAATCGTTTTCGCCTTCATTATACCACTTCGTTAAGCGCTTACAAGCATGAAATAAGAAAAAGCAAGAAGTTTCCTTCTTACTTCACTTTACATGTTGATGATCGAATGATCAGTTGAGTTGGAATAAGTGTTCTTTCTTCAACCTTCTTATTATTGATTCTGCGATCTAAGATTTGTGCAAGTGATCTGCCAATGGCTTTTCTGTTTTGACGTACTGTTGTCAATGATGGGTGTGTGTGTGACGCAAGTTCAATATCATCAAATCCTACAACTGAAATATCCTCACCAACTTTCAGTCCGCGTTCATTGATCGCTTTGAAAACGCCTAATGCGGATAAATCACACATAACAAACACGGCTGTTGGAGGTTGTGGTAAATCAAGTAAACGATTCATACATTCGTACCCTGATTGACTATCAAACTCCATGGCTTCAATATAATAATCTTCATTAAACGCAACACCTGATGATAATAAAGCTTCTTTGTATCCTTCAAGACGTTCTGATCCAGCCAAAGTAGAGAGTGGACCACCAATATGAGCTATTTTCTTGTGGCCGAGTTCTAACAAATGATTTGTTGCAAGGATACTTCCTTGCTTATTGTCCGAATACACCAATGGAATTGATTTATATGGAACATCCGTGGTGACACATTTGATGTCACTATCAAAAAGAGCAGTTAAATCAGTATCAGCCATGTCTGCAGTGACCACAAACACACCATCCACATTTCTTACCTGACAACGTTTTAAGTAACCAATATCACCACCCGAAATAAAGACAACATCATAACCGAACTGTTCAATTTCACGCTTAAAGGCTTCTAAGACTCCCGAGAAGTAATTATGCTCAAGCCCAATATGAAGATGCTCTGAATACACTATCCCAATTAACCATGTGCGTTTTGTACTCAATGCACGTGCGCTTGAGTTAGGAATATAGCCTACTTCTTCAACAATCTTCAATATTCTTTCCTTCGTCGCATCACTAACTTCAGTGTAATTGTTTAATACTTTTGATACCGTCGCTGTGGATACACCTGCAAGTCTTGCTATTTCTCTGATATCTACCACATTGACCTCCTTTAATCACGATAATGAAACCGTTTTCTTATTTCTAATTATACATATAAAATGAAACAATTGTGTGAAAAGTTTAAGATAATATTCAAACCATCACAAATCTCATGTTTTTACATAGTCAAAAAATGACTTGTTGATTGGATATTATGTTTACTGTGAAACTCTATTTTTTCCATTGTTCTTTGAAACATACATTCTCGTATCCGCAAGACCAACAAACTCATCAATGGAATTTGCTTGAGTGCATGTGGATACACCTGCACTAATGGTAATATTGATTGAATTCTCACCAAGAATAAAATCATGTTTTGAAATCACTTGACGCAGGTGTTCTGCTACAGTGAATGCTGATTGTAGTGATGTATTGATTAAAAGAATCGCAAACTCATCTCCACCCGTTCTGAAGCACATATCGGATGCTCGAGTGTTCTTGAGTATGATTCCTGCTATTTGATTGATGACTTTATCTCCACTAAGATGGCCATAGGTATCATTAATGGTTTTAAAATCATCCACATCAAACACTACCAGTGAGTAAATCATTTCTTGACCATGCTTAACATGTCTAATGCGTTGAATTTCATTGGCTTGTAATGTTTCAAAAAGATGTCGATGATTATACAAACCAGATAAACCATCTCTTATTGATAAGATCTCTAGACGATGATTGGCTTCTGTTAGTTCTTTGTTCAACTTAACCAATTGTTCTTCTGCTTCTTTGAGTTTAGTAATGTCCTTTGAAATGCCCCATGTTCCAATAATATTATTGTCTTCATCATAAAGAGGATATTTGGATGACATTAACCACTGTATGTCTCCATTGGGTTTATCCCACTTTTCTATGACATCTATTTGAGGTTGACCAGTCTTAATGATGTTTTGTTCAATATCAAAAGCTGCTTTCGCAAATTGAGGTGGGAAATAATCGAAATCAGTCTTACCTAAAAACATGGATGTTTCAGGTTCATTGAGTTGATCAGCATGTGCTCTGCTGTTGTATATGAAACGTGACTTCAAATCTTTGAAATAAATTGTGTCTGTAGAGTTGTTTAATATGGTCTTTAAAACGACATTCTCAATGATTGGTGTTAAATCTAGATCATCTTTCTTCATAGTCAATTCCCCTTAAGAATCATTTACAAATGTTATGTTAACCCTTTAAGTTTTCTTAAAAGTTGATTTGATCATTAATGTGAGAAATAATTCGAGTTTGCCGTTTAATTATGGGATGTATGGTTTAAGAAAGAAAACATGGTGCCGACTACAGGACTTGAACCCGCAACCTACTGATTACAAATCAGTTGCTCTACCAGTTGAGCTAAGTCGGCACATTTCTTACTATTTTAGCATAAGAAAATAAAAAAACCACCAAATTTTTTATGGTGGTTGATACAAGGGGGTTGTTTAGGAGTAAGGAAGAAAATGATAAAGTTAGTATTAATTCCTTGTACGAGAATATCATACACAATCATTGTGATATGCGTGTGAAAAGAAAATAAAAAGTCGACAAATTCGACTTGTTTTGTTAAATATGGTGGAGCTGAAGGGGCTCGAACCCTCGACCTCTACGCTGCCAGCGTAGCGCTCTTCCA
>JAGXSD010000052.1 GCA_018333955.1 Erysipelotrichia bacterium | reverse complement strand
TCAACGACATACCATTGACGAACAACTTCATTTGGTTTGGCCATAGTTGTTTGGCGCATAATATTTCTCCTATCCAGATGTAGTTTCCGGGGCTACATTTGGCATAAAGTGCCATATAAAATAGTACCGTAAAACATCATTAAAGTCAATGAAAACATTTCTAAACATCACAATACTGACTATGTGTCTTTTAATCTAATGAAGTAATCAGATTCGCATTCAAACGCGTTAAGAATGCTCTTGCTTCTTGCATCATTTTAGTGTCTTTGAGATGTCTTGGATCATGAGCATCCACCCCAACAATGATCTTGCATCCTCTTTCGACCACAATCTTCCAGAAGGTATCATTGGGATAATGATCTCTATATCGCTTACCACCAAGATTATATTCCATGATGGTATCTGTTTCTATAGCCACATCACACAATGCATGAATCATTTCAATGGTTGCACTGTTAATCACATTAGCCGTCTTTAAGAATAGATCTGGATGTGCAAATATCTTGTAAACACCACTTCTCATCGCCTTAATTGAATCAGTAAGATAGTCATGATACAAATTACGATAGTCCTTATAGTTACCATAATACGTTTCATTACTGTCTTTGATGTGAAAATGATTACCTAAAACAATAAGGTCTAAATCATACTCTTGTACTAATGACTTTAGTTCACTTAATCGTGACTCAAAAAATTCCGCTTCTAAGCCGACAAGTATTTTAATCTGATCTTTATACTTCTCTTTCAAAGCACGAATTGAAGCCACGTACTCCTTCATTTCTCTCATGTGCATTCGAATGCGATCAGTTTCATCTTCAATCAAATGCCATGGAGCATGATCTGTAAATGCTAATTCATCATATCCTGCTTCAATGGCCGCTAAAACATAGTCTTCATCACTTCCATACGCATGTTTACAGCGACGTGTATGGGTATGATAATTTCCATTAATCATAAAACACCTCCTTAAGCGTCAATCCTTTCGCTTCTGCTTTATATCGACTCATGCCTTTTTGTTTGGTTTCAAGCACTTCTGAGATGAAACCTATTGATTCCTTACCCGAACCAATCGCAATCAACACACCAGCCATCATACGAACTTGGTATTGAAGAAACGCTTTTCCTTTGACATGAAAGTGAATCAATTCATCATCAAAAGTCACTTCACACGATTGTATCGTTCTGACTTGATTTTCCTTAAGTGCTTTTGGGGTCACATTAAACCCTGTAAAATCATGCGTACCGATAAAAGCTTGGGCTGCTTCTTTCATTCTTATTGCATCCAATGGATACTTATGAAAATATTCACTCATGTATTGCTTAACATGATAGTTTTTAACACGAATAGTATACACATAATGTTTGGATGTGACACTGTAACGTGCGTGAAATGATTCATCCACAATTTTAACGTCTTGAACATGAAGATCATCTGGACAATGGGCATTAATGGCTTTAAGCCACGCTGCCTCACTCAAATGTTTATTGACATCCACGTGAGCCACATAATGATCAGCACTCACATGTTTATCCGTTCGTCCACATCCCACAACACAGACTTTTTCCTTAACAATAGGAAAAAAAGCATTTTCCAATGTCTCTTGCACAGTGCGCTTGTGAGCCATCTTTTGCCATCCCTCAAAATGATATCCAAGAAATGACAATGTAAGTTTTAAACGAACCATGCTAAGGCAACCACAGCAATCACAACTAAACAAACCAAGGTAAAGGAAATCCAATCTTTCATTGTAATCTTGAGTTGTTTATAACGTGTACGAACTGATGTTGGTGAATAACCCCGTGCTTCCATTGCATCCGCTAATTCTTCTGCTCTTTGAAAACTGGATACAAACAATGGAACAATCAATGATAGAATAGCGACAATCTTCTCATTAATCTTACCTTCGCTTAAATCAACACCACGAGATGCTTGTGCTTTCATGATGCGTTGTGACTCTTCAATAAGGGTTGGAATAAAACGTAAAGCAATTGAAATCATCATCGCAATTTCATGGGCTGGGACTTTGAATCGTTTAAACGGAGCGAGTAAATCTTCAATTCCTAGCGTTAAATCAAGAGGTTTAGTGGTAGCAGTTAAGAGTGTCGTGATCATAATCATAAGCAGTAAACGAACAACAATATACGCTGTTTGAAACAACGCATCACTGTACACAAGTAGTCCAAATACATTAATGACAACATACCCTGTTCTTAAGACAAAGACATTGATAATTAACAAGAACATGAGCATCAACATTACGGGTTTGAGTGATTTAAGGATAAATCCAAATTTTAAACGAGATAGTAAGACTAAACTTACCGCAATTATCCCAATAATACCATACCCAGCAAAACGAGCAGGCAAGAAAATGGCCACCATTAAAAGCAGCATATTCACAATTTTAATACGAGGATCTAAACGATGGATAATGGAATTGGTTGGGATGTAGCGTCCTAATGCAATGTTAGTCATGACGTTGTCCCTCCTTGATGGAGTGAGCGAGTTGATTTAAATCGAGAGTATGATCATCAAAACGAATGTTTTTAGCTCTTAAATAAGAGCGAAGCTCAAGAAGTGGTGGTTTAACTAATCCATACCCTTCATGAAGATTGGTTTCATTAAAGAAATCATCTTTACTTCCCTCAAATACCACACTTCCTTGATCAAGCATGATGACATCAGTTGCATAGTTTAACACATGATTCAGGTCATGAGTAATCATCACAATGGTTGTATTGGCTTTGTTAAGGTCTTGAAACAAGGACATCATGGAAGCACTGCCTTCAGGATCAAGTCCTGCAGTAGGTTCATCTAATACCAGAATTTTTGGTTTTAAAGCCAAAATTCCCGCAATCGCAACACGACGTTTTTGACCTCCAGACAGTTCTAAAGGTGAACGTTCGTAAAATGAAGCATCTAAGCCGACTCGATTCAATGATTCTTGCGCAATGTCTTGTGCTTCGAGCTGCGTCGCACCAAAGTTAAGTGGTCCAAACATAACATCTTTAAGAATGGTTTCCTCAAATAATTGGTATTCAGGAAACTGAAAGACTAAGCCTACTTTCTTACGAAGCGGTTTTAGCTCTTTAACTTTCTCATTAGCACTGATTCTTTTACCATCAACCACTAGTGAACCACCTGTAGGAGTCACAAGAGCATTGAAATGTTGAACAAGAGTGGACTTACCACTACCTGTTGCCCCAATGATGGCAGTAAATGATCCCTCTTCAATCGAGGTCGTAACTTCTTTTAAAGCATGATATGCAAACACCGAGTTAGGTGAATACTCATAGGACAGTTTTTCAACATCAATAATCATAAGTGTTCTACCATCCCTTCTAATGTCGTTTGAGGAACATCAATTCCAACTGATTTTAAAGCATATTTAAATTTTAATGCAAATGGAATATCAAGTTTGATGGATTTAAGTAAGGTTTCTTGTGCTAAGACTTCATGAGGATGTCCATAATCTAACACTTGCCCTTCATTCATCACATAAACCATATCCGATTGATAAGCTTCCTCAATGTCATGAGTGATGGATATGATGGTCATGTTGGTTTGTTCATGAAGCTGTTTAACCAAATCGTTCACTTCCGCTTTACCTTTAGGATCAAGCATTGAAGTTGCTTCATCTAAGATTAAAATCTGTGGTGACATACTTAAAGCACCCGCAATCGCAACACGTTGTTTTTGACCACCACTTAACTTAGTGGGTTCAAAATTCAAGTATTCACTCATTCCCACTGCTGAAGCAAATCGTTCAATGATGCCATCCATTTCTTTAGGGTCAATTCTATGATTTTCAAGACCAAACGCAATATCATCCCTCACTGTTGAGCCAATGAATTGATTATCAGGGTTTTGAAAAACAAGTCCTACCTTTGATCGGATCTCATCCACATTTTCTAAGTTCAATGGTAAACCATCCACAATGATTTCACCTTGAGAGGTTTGAAGAAG
>JAGXSD010000051.1 GCA_018333955.1 Erysipelotrichia bacterium | reverse complement strand
ATGAGATTACGTCATTGATGCGTCGTGCTGCAAAAGCAGTGAATTTTGGTATTGTGTATGGTATTTCTGATTTTGGCTTAAGCGAACAACTGAAAATTGATCGTAAAGAAGCAGCAGCATTCATTCAAAAATACCATCAAAGTTTCCCACGCATCAGTGCCTACATGGATGATGTCATCATGTCTGCGCAAGTGAATGGGTATGCTACAACTCTTTTTAATCGTCGTCGAATGATTCCAGAATTGTTGTCACCTGTCTATTCTGTGCGTGAATTTGGCAAGCGTGCAGCCATGAATGCTCCGATTCAAGGGAGTGCTGCAGATTTGATAAAAATTGCCATGATACGCTTACACCAAGAATTATCAAAGCGATCTGCCAAGTCTAAGCTTATCTTGCAAGTTCACGATGAGTTGGTTGTCCATGCCCATAAAGATGAGCTGGAATGGTTAAAACCATGCATGAAAGCAATCATGGAAAATGTTGTTCAACTGAGTGTACCCCTCGAGGTCTCCATGAATGAAGGAAGCAATTGGATGGAGGCGAAGTAATGCCTGAACTTCCTGAAGTAGAAACAGTCGTAAGAACACTTGAAACATTGATGGTTGGATGTTCATTTACGGATGCTTTAGTTCATACACCTTCCATCGTTTATCATAATGAGGATTTTGCATCTTTTGTTGCCCATCATCAACTTCAATCATTCAAACGAAGAGGTAAATACATCCTACTGGGCTTAGGTGATAACACTTTGATTATTCATTTAAGAATGGAAGGAAGATTCTTCATTAATCATGAATTCAATCGTCCTAACAAGCATGTTCATGTGAGTTTCAAACTTAGTGATGGACGAGTCTTACATTATCAAGATACCCGAAAGTTTGGACGTATGCTCATCACACATGATGTCAATCAAACCCTCGCTCATCTTGGGCTAGAGTATGATGATCCGCATTTTACGGTTGACTATTTAATTGAATCCATGAAAAATAAAAAAACAAGTTTAAAAGCCTTTCTTTTATCTCAAAGTGTGATATGTGGGTTAGGTAACATCTACAGTGATGAGGTGTGTTTTAGATCACGACTTCATCCCGAAAAAAGAGTGAGCACACTTACGCTCAACGAGGTACAATCCATTCATCGTGAAATCAAACTTGTTTTATCAGAAGCCATTGCTTTAGGGGGGAGTTCAATACGCACGTACACTAATGCGATGGGAATTGATGGTTTATTTCAACTTCAGTTACAGGTCCACATGAGAGCAAAACAACCTTGTCTTGTCTGTGGTCAAATCATAGAAAAAACAAGTGTTGCGAATCGAGGAACATACGTATGCAAACAGTGTCAAAAGCTATAAAAATTGGATTAACAGGATCAATTGCGAGTGGTAAGTCCACAGCATTAAGTGTGTTCAAACAACGTGGCTTTGCGATTTTTTCTGCAGATGATTGTGTCAGTTCCATGTATCATGATGCATTGTTTGTGAACACAGTCAAACAGTCATATCCACATGTCGTTACACTTGATTCAATTGATAAGTCACTGCTAGTCAAGGCATTATCAGATCCTGTTTTCTATGAAGGGTACATTCATCTTGTTCATGATCATGTGCTAAAAAACATGATTGCCTTTCAAAATAAACATGAATCGCAACCCAATGTCTGTGAAATCCCACTTCTGTTTGAAGCAGGTTGGGAGCGTTATTTTGATCAAGTGTGGTGTATTGTGATTAATGATGAACTTTCATTTAAACGAGCATTGGAGCGAGGGATGTCGGCTTCAACGTATCATTTTCTTAAAGAAAAACAGTGGAGCATTGAAGAAAAAAGTGCAAAATCACATGTCTTAGTGCATAATGAAAGCACTAAAGAAGTGTTTATAAAAACATTAAGACAAAAGATTAAGGAGCACTTACTATGAAAAAGTGGTTCATTCATCATCCAAAAAGCCTATCAATGCAAGAAATTCAAAGCTTACTCGTTGCTTATCCTTTTATCATGACTCCACAAGCCATTCAAATGTACATGACCATGTGTGCTTTCTCCAATGTGCGAGAAGGTTCATTGACATCGCATGATTTAGCGATCCATTTGAATGTTTTTGATCATGAAGTTGAACCGCTCATACAAACGTGTGTGTCTGTGGATTTAATGCAGTGGTATGAACAAAAGAACATGATCATTCTTGTGATCAAACCAGTATTGGATATACCAGTTCTTTTATCTCATCCATTGTTTGGACGAATACTTTCAACACAAGAAAGTTTGTATCTTAAAGCGTTAAGCATGAAATACCCACCGTTAAATCATGACTTAACATTGACCTCATTCAAATATCAACAACGTCATTTGGATTGGAATGAAGCAGATGAAACTCAGTTTAACCTTAAAAAAGAGACATCTCTTCCACAAAGTGAAACATTTAAACTAACCTTGTTTTTACAGCTCTGTGAGGAAATCATTCTTCCTTCCTCAATGAGAAATGAAGAGAATTTAAACATAATTACCTCCCTTGCGAACACCTATCTTGTGGATGAGAAAAGCATGAAAAAGTTTGTTGCGAAGGCCATCAATTATAAAACACTCACACTCAATGCACATAAACTGAGTGAACTTATCCTTTCAACCTACCAAGTGTCTGGATATAAAGACACATCCTATCAACAACATCCACTCAGTTTCTTCACCGCAATCAATGAAGGACGACCAGTGGTTGAAAAAGACCAACAACTCATCGAGTTTCTCAATTCTCAATACACCTTTGATCAAGAAACATTCAACTTCTTATTGGAAACCATCCTTAAATCCTATCATGGACGCTTCACAAAGAAGAATGCTCAACACTTGGCTGAATCATGGGTAAGAGCTAAGATTAAGAATCTAGAAGATGCTAAAGCATATGTGAACTCAAACCTTAATGTGAGTCAGGTTAAAGCTAAACCACTGCCTGAGTATTATGAAACCAGTGATGATCAAGTCGATAAAGAAACATTACTCAAACAGTTAAAGGAGATGGATAATGAAAGAAATTAATGTGCAATCCTTTCCCTTTGATGAGGCACTTCATCAACGCAATCATGACATGCTCATGAAGCATCCGATTGTTTTAGAATGGATTAAAGAACTTAGTTTAGATGAATCACTCATTCGTCGTCATCAAAGCAAACTACTCACCATCATTGAGTCTTTACAACTGTGCAATGGGTGTCAAGGCCTAAGTGTGTGCCAACAACCCAAAGTAGGGTATCGTCAAACCATCTTATTGGATGGTAAAGTCTTAGACATTGCGATTGAAGCATGTCCATTCATGAAATCCTTTCTTCTATCACAGGCTCATCATAAACACTTTAGAATCAATCATATTCCAAGTTTTGCTCAAAACATGGATTTGTCGGATTTAGTGATGGATGAGAAACAGTCTTCAAGTACCATTCAAGCGTTCATGAAATTAAAAGAATGGCTTAAACACGGTGGTAAGGGATTATATCTATTCGGAGCACCAGGAGTAGGAAAAACGACCATGTTAGCAACACTTGCCAACACGTGTGCTAAAGCAGGCAAGAAAGTTTCTTTTGTGCATGTCCCAACTTGGATTTCATCAGCTAAACTCAGTTTTGATGATCCTGAGCAACTTAAAACCATTTTGAACGATGTGGCTTTAGTGGATGTCTTGTTCATGGATGACATTGGTGCAGAAAGTGTATCTGCCTTTGTCCGTGATGAGTTGTTACTTGTTACGCTTAATCAAAGATTGGAGCAAAAAAAGCCAACCTTTTTCACATCTAACATTGATTTAGATGCCCTCAAGGAACACTACGCATTATCACGTCATGATGCTTCCTACGTCAAAGCAGATCGTATCATTGAACGTATTTTAGGCTTAGCCAACCCGTTTTTAATTAAAGACGTGAACAAACGTAAAGGATAATTCACAAGTTCATCAAAGTCTTCAATTGTGCATGAATACTCGAAAGGTTTTCCTTTAATCATGCACATTTGTTATGGTAAAATAAGGGGCGAGGAGAAACACATGATTAAGAAAATTGGAGTGCTAACTTCAGGTGGTGATTCACCTGGAATGAATGCGGC
>JAGXSD010000050.1 GCA_018333955.1 Erysipelotrichia bacterium | reverse complement strand
CATTCGTCAACCCGTCATTGAGTGGGCAAAGAAAAAAGGAATGTTTTTACGTCGTGTGAAAGCTGACCGTTTCCTTGTGGTGCTTAATGAAAAGATATTCAAAATCATTCTTGAAGAGCGTTTTGAAATATTAAATCATATTCGTGAAGGAGCGACTAAACTTGATTTAGCGATTTCACTTTCCATGGCTTTTGCGAAAGGCACCAATGATTTTAATGAACTGGAAGAGTTAGCCAACCAAGCTTTAGAACTTGCGCAAAACCGTGGGGGAGATCAAGTTGCGATAAAACAAGTTGGTAAGCAAACACAGTACTATGGTGGAACCGTGGTGGCCAATGAGCGCCGTAATAAAGTTAAAGTACGTGTGATGGCTCAATCCCTTAAAGAATTGATTGTGAAATCATCCAATGTGATCATTGTGGGTCATAAGGAAATGGATTTTGACTGCATGGGTTCAGCTTTAGCGATGTCGCGTATTTGCAGTGCCCATCATAAACCATCAAGTGTGGTGGTGTCGGGTGGGATTGAAACCATGATGAAGAATGCTTTTGATCTTCATCAAGAACACCTTCAATCGCGTCATACTTTTGTCAGTGAAACAGCCGCAATCGCATCTTTACAGGATCAAACCTTAGTCATCATGATGGACCATCACTTGGCAGAACATTCCAACGGGGAGCAACTCCTTCATAAAGCGAAACACATTTGTGTCATCGATCATCATCGTCGTGGAAAAGACTTCACCTTTGATCCTACGTTAGTCTACATTGAGTCATGGTCATCCAGTGTTGTGGAACTGATCAGTGAACTTATGCAATACATGGGCGTTCGAAATTTTCTTTCTCCAATTGAAACCACAATCATGTTGACAGGAATGATGGTGGACACCAATCGCTTTAGATTAAAAACCAGTTCACGTACGTATGAAGCTGCAGCTTATTTACGATCATTGGGTGCAGAACCAGGTGATGCGGATGCATTTCTTAAAGAATCATACGATGAATTTGAGCTTAAAACTAAAGTACTTCACCATGCCCAATACTTGGATTATGGGGTTGTCATTGTGCCTTATAATGATGAGATCTTACCTCGACCATTAATGTCGATGGTGGCAGATCGTTTGTTAGGTGTTTCTGATATCGAGGCAAGCTTTGTGATTGCGCGTGTCAGTGAACATCAAGTGGCGATATCAGCACGTTCACGGGGTAAGTTTAATGTTCAATACATATTAGAAAAAATGGGTGGGGGTGGACACTTTACCGCTGCTGCCGTTGTGAAAGATCAAATCAGTGTTGAAGAGTTAAAAAAACAATGCATTGAAGAAATTCAACACTACATTAAAACAGGAGGAAATACATGAAAGTCATCTTACTTAAAGATGTGAAGAATGTTGGGAAGAAAGACCAAATCGTGGAAGTCTCTGATGGATACGCAAGAAATTTCTTGTTTCGTCAAAACTTAGCTGTGGTTGCCAGCACAAAATCGTTAGACGATTTAAAAGAAAATCAAAACCAAGAAAAAGCCCGTTTAGAAGCCATTAAAGCTGAAGCTGTTGAACTTAAGAAGAAAATGGAAAACATCACTTTATCCTTCAGTTTAAAAGCAGGCAAAGAAGGAAAGACGTTTGGCTCAATTTCCACGAAGCAAATTGGAGAAGCCCTTGAACAAGCTGGATTTAAACTTGATAAACGTAAAATCTTAAGTGATCCACTTGCTTCCTTAGGTATGCATAAGGTTAAGATTGAACTTCATAAAGATGTGACTGTCACCATCAATTGTGCAGTGAAAGAGGAGTAATATGAATCAAACGCTTCCACATAACCTGGATGCAGAGAAGGCATTATTAGGTTCTCTGCTTGTTTACCCACAATCACTTAAAACCGTCAATGAACTAGGATTAATGCATGATTCATTTTTTCTAGAAACCCATGGCATTATTTTTAATGCGATGAATCAAGTGGTGTTGTCGGGTAAGAATGTGGATGCGACTACTTTGCTTTCTCGTTTAGATGACATGGGGATGTTGGGACGAATTGGTGGAGTTGAAACCATCACATCCTTACTTGAAGGATCCACCTCAAGTGCAAACATTAAATACTATGCACAGATCATCCTTGATAAAGCCATGCTTCGCTCTTTAATTCTCACTGCGGAAAGCATTGCTTCTCGTGGATTTAACCAAGAAGAAGAATTGGATGAAGTGTTGGACTCAGCCGAAAAGCTCATCATGCAAGTGACACGTAATCGTCGTGCGACTGATTTTAGAAATCCTAAAGAAGTCATTAATGAGGTGATGGAAACCATCTCTCGTATGTCTTCCAATAAAACCAACATCACAGGGATGAAGACTTCCTATAAAGCATTGGATAATGTCACTAATGGTCTTCAAAAAGGAGATTTAATTATCCTGGCTGCTCGTCCTTCCATGGGTAAAACTGCCTTTGCGTTAAACCTAGGACTACAAGTGGCTCGACATAACGATCAACCTGTGGCAATCTTTTCACTAGAAATGCCAGCGGAACAACTTATTATGCGTATGTTGTCAGCGAATGCCGCTATTCCTGGTAACCAATTAAGATCAGGCTATCTCAACAACGCAGAGTGGAATAAACTTAATGAAGCTGCCAATGACTTGCGTCAGTTGCCTATTTACATTGATGATACTCCTGGGATGAAGGTTTCTGAAATCTTCTCTAAATGTCGAAAACTTAAAGCTGAACAAGGATTAGGAATGGTTGTGATTGATTATATCCAACTTATTAATGCTTCCTCATCCAAGAACAGCGAAAATCGCCAACAAGAAGTCTCCGAAATCTCACGTGCCCTTAAAGGACTTGCTCGTGAAATGAGAATTCCAGTGATTGCCTTGTCTCAGCTGTCTCGGTTAGTGGAACGTCGTGAAGATAAGCGACCAATGTTGTCGGATTTACGTGAGTCTGGGGCTCTTGAACAAGATGCTGACTTAGTCATGTTCTTGTATCGTGATGAATACTACCAAAAAAATGATGTTGAACAAGCACAAGAGGAAGTTGAAGTGGACATTGCGAAGCATCGTAATGGACCCACAAGAAGAATTAAATTGGCGTTCAGCCGAAACATTAACGCTTTCTATAATCTGGTTCTAGAAGAATAGGAGAAGAAGATGCTCAAGAAGGTGGCTACCATTGTGATAATGGCAACACTCTCACTCGTGTTGACCTTTACGATATCCGGTGTCAGAATCATCCCACACCAAGATTTCCACTTAACTCAAGTGGAGCTTTCTGGTGCTTTGATTACACAATCGATTGAAAACCGCTTAGCTAATCCAATACCAGTCACAAAAGTCTATTATCGTGATAAATTAGTGGGTATCATGGAGGACACATCAGGAATTGATGAGTTACTATCCAACACCTATGATTTAATCTATGCCCAAGATTTCCCTCAATCACAGCTACTTTTAAGTGAAGAAGTGGTGTTGGTCAATGATCTCATTCAGTATAAGTTAACCAACATCGATTCAGACATCGTTAGTTTCATTGAAGCCAATGAACTTTATTCCATTGAGGTTACTCGCATTGATTTTTCCAGTGGGTATACCATCTACGTCAATAAGATTGAAGACTTTGAAGCAGCACGTGAACAATACTTGCTTAACTTCATCACAAAAGAATCCTATGATCGAATCATTAAGAAAGAAGAAGCACCAGAATTATCCACTTATGGTTATCGTGATCTTAACTTAATCGTTTCAGAAACCGTTGAGATTTCAAAAGGTCGTGCTAAAGCTCAAGACATTCTTAAAAATGTGAATGAAATTGTGTATTTCTTCAGTTATGGATATGGTACAGAAATTAAAACCTACGAAGTTCAACCTTTTGATACCGTTGAAGCGGTGGCTTACTTTAATGGATTAACTCCACAACAAGTGATGTCCATCAATGCGGACAAAATTAAGTCTAACAACCAAATTTTAGAACCCGGCATGAAACTGAATGTGACCTATTTTAATTCACCCATTAAAGTGGTCGTGATCAAAGAGCGAAGAGCAGAAGAAATTGTGTATCCTCAAAGCACCATGTTTCTTCCTGACCCTAATATGCGAGAAGGAATGACTCGTGTCTCAACGCAAGAAAGAACTGGGACTAAGGATGTCTTGTATCTTGAAACGTATGTGAATGGTGTTTTAATGGGTGGACAAGAATTGAAATCCAGTGTGACCAAAGAACCTGTCAGAGAAGTGGTGTTATATGGAACACGTGTCATACCCGGTATTGGTAGTGGTAACTTTAGAATGCCAGTGGATAACTTCCGAATTAGCTGTGGTTGGTATTGCTACTCAGGGCATCAAGCCATCGATCTAGTCGATCGTTATATGAGATACGGTTATATTTATGCTGCTGATCGTGGTGTGGTTCAATCCCGTGGGTATGATCCAATTCGATCAGGATATTGGATTCGCATTAATCACAACAATGGATACACAACCTATTATGCACATTTAGATGCCATGGCGTATTTCCCGCCAGGAGTAGCCGTGGAAAAAGGAGAACGGATTGGAAAGATAGGTATGACAGGGCGTACCACGGGACCTCACGTTCATTTTGCGATTACGTATGGAGGTAAAGTCATTAATCCATGTTCCAAAGTCCGATGTTAGATTTTAAGTTCATCTCACTCATGAGTGGATCTAAAGGGAACGCCTCCATCATACAAACCAAAGACACCACGCTCTTAATTGATTGTGGGGGTCCTAAACGTTACTTAATGGAAGCTTTAATGAATCATGGGATAACCCTTGATTCCATTGATGCATGTTTCATTACCCATGCTCACAGTGATCACATCCAACAAATTAAAACTTTTGCCCATAAACCGATATATTCCCATCAACCCATTCAAGGAGTCAATACAACACAAATATCATTGAATGATCGTATTGATGTTAATGAATGCATTATTACACCATTTTCACTTTCACATGATATCCCTAATGTTGGGTACATTATATATACTCAGTTATGTAAAATCGTCTGTGTTACCGATACAGGATATCTAAGAAATGATGATATAGCTTTACTTCATAATGCGCACTTCTACTACTTTGAGAGTAACTATGAACCAGCTTTACTTATGGCATCATCACGCCCACACCTTGTTAAGATGAGAACGTTGTCCGATAGTGGGCATTTATCCAATGAGGATTCTGCTCGAATCATGAAGTATTTAATAGGACCTCAAACACATGAAGTCATGCTTGCACATATTTCTGAGGATGCGAATACCTTATCTTTAGCATTAAGAGCTCATCATGAAGCTTGGTTTGAAGATTATCCTCACATCAAATTACAGTGTGCAAAACAGTTTGAAGTCACTATAGGGGGGAAATATGATTAAGATTGTTTGTGTTGGATCCATCAAAGAAAAGTTTACTCAAGCCATGATTGATGAGTATTTAAAGCGACTACGTACACCTTACCAATTAGCGATCATTGAACTTAAAGAATCTAAACATAAAAATCATCCACCAATGATGGTGGATGATGAAAGTCAAATGATTTTAGCACAAATACAACCGACGGATGTAGTGATAGCACTGGATATCCATGGTACTTTAGGGTCAACGCAAGATTTTCATAAAGCCATTGAAGCAAGTTTTAATCAAGGCAAACATTGTGTGTTTGTGATTGGAGGATCTCA
>JAGXSD010000049.1 GCA_018333955.1 Erysipelotrichia bacterium | reverse complement strand
CTACTTTACCTTTTCCTTCGTAGTTACGAGCGACAACACGAGTGTCACTGACGCGGTGCACGATATCTTCGTGAGTGGCAACTAGGCCATTAATCATTTCTTCTACGACGTCTTCTGGTCTGTTCAGAATCTTTTTCATGGTTCCTCCTTTTGATCAACAGAACATGATACACAGATGTGTATACGCTTTCATTGTAGTCCTAAAAGCAGTCTTTATGCAAAAGAATTGAATGTACAGTCGGATATTGTCGCATAAAAAACATTCACTTTGATGTGAATGTTTGCGGGTTTTCTTTGAGATTTTGAATCATGAATGTGCACCCTAATCCTATGAACACAAGACCTATTTTAACCATAATCAAGGGTGCCATGATAATACTCGTTAAGATGCTAATCCATAAAACAAGTATGGCTTTCTTTTTGATATGAGGTCTAACACAACGATGGTGTTGATAATCACTGATGATAGGGCCAAATATAGGATGTTTCAAGATGCTTGAAGCAAAGGAAGGGGATGATTTCATGAAACATCCTACACTAGCCAAATAGAAAGGGGTTGTTGGAATTAAGGGTAGAATGAGTCCTATTGAACCTAAGACAAGGAAGAGTGAACCAAGAATGAAACTTAAGGGATGTCTCATACGTTAACTAAACGTTTTTCACCTTCTAAATGTTGAATTTCACTGATATCCTGAGTGACTTCTAAGGTTCCTAGATACTCATTTTCTTCATTTCTGATCGCATAATAGCGAATATGGACACGTTTTCCTCTGAAATTGATCCAGAAATCTTCGTGATCCTTACGACCACTTCTTAAGTCATCCACAATTCCCATCACAATGTCTACGCTTTGGGGAGGATGACACATGTCAACACTTCGATTGATGACAGAGATTGGACGCTCAAAGATACGCTCTTTGCCTTGAGTGACAAACGTTACCTTATTAGCTGCATTCACAAAGGTCATATCAAAAGGAACGGTATTAAAGATAGCATTCACTTGTTCATGGGTTAAATATCCCATACTCATGTTTAAAGCTTCATCCCTGATTTCGGTGTTAGTTTCACTGACAGGTTCATAGGTTGTCTCTTTATCGTGTTGTTCACGTGCTTTCGCAATGACTTTCAAGTCAGCTTGATTTAGTTTTTCCAACAACATAGGAAACAACACATTGTTTTCTTTGCTGATCATGTCTTCAATGAGTTGTATGGTTTTACCTAATTGAGATTGTAGCTTCTTGAATGAAACATCTTCATTGGAAAGTTGAAGACTTTCTTTAATGCTTTTACGAATCTTGTTGTCAACTCCCCACATGACTTTTGGAATGATGAAATCACCACGTTTTTCAAGCATGGGAAACAAGATATTCTCTTTATCTTCGTAGTGCTTTACGATCGCATCAAAAGTAGGCTGAAAACTAGAAACATGTTTTCTTAAGACATTCACATCAAAAGCAAGTTGAATATCTGCTTTAAAGTTCATTAACGCATCATAGATAGTGGAGTTTTCTTCTTCAAATTCTGTGATTGGGTTAATGGTTATCTCATCACTATGAAGCTGAAATACACTGCCTGTGAACAATGAAGCATGAATGTCACATAAGTTTTGAATCTCTTCAATACTGACACCTTCTTGTACAAGGTTGTATTCCATTTGCGCAATCTCAGCACCAGTGACACTTTTAAATTCGTTCTTAAAAATTCGTGTGACTTCCTCAATATCATCTCCATTATGTAAACGTAAAATTAACTCCTTTAAACGTGTTTGTCTTTGTTTTGTATTATCAATTAATTCACTCATCATAGTCCTCCAATACCATAAGTGTACACCTCATTAATAGAAAAGAATGTGATGTATATCACATTCTTGTTAAAAAGACTTGTTTTTGTTTGAGGATGCGTAGTTTTCCATTATTTTCAAGTTGCTTCATGCTTCGCGAAACACTTTCACGGGCCACGCCTAATCTCATTGCGATCTCTTCTTGAGTGAGAGGAAGCTTTAACACAATTCCTTGATGTGTTTCAAAGCCGAAGTCCAATGCTAGGGTATGGAGGAGTTTTAATAAGCGTTGGTCCAGTGGTTCGATGGTGACATGGGAGAGTTCAGATTCAAGATTTTGTATGCGTGAAGACAAGGCATGAATGATGGCTAATGAGAACTCATGATCTTGTTCAATGAGTTCTTGCACAGTGGATGCATCAATCATGCATACAGAAGAAGATTCCATGGCTTCAACACTGAAGGCTGATTGACTTTCTTTGAATAATGACTCCTGACCAAAGAAATCACCTTTGTGTAGGAAATACAAAGTTTTCTGTTTTCCTTCTTCATGATGGGTATAACATTTAAACGATCCTGATGAAATAACTACGAACTGGTGCAAAGGTTGTGATTCAAAGATGACATGTTCCCCTTTATTGAAAGAGAGGCGATGAACAGAAGCAATGATCTTTGCCCGATGTTTCCCACTGACATGAGAAAAGATACCTAATTGGCTAATGCATACGGGCGATTGACAAGTATGACACGATAACATTCTTTTCTCCTTGTGATGTACATCACATATATAGAGTAGCATTAATGCAAACCAAATAAAAGAGGAATCGATAAGAATGAGAATATGCTATGATGAAGGCATGAAAAACATCGTTATATGTGGAGCTGGTCCTGCTGGATGTATGGCTGCGATTAGTGCTAAAACTCATTATCCTTTATCTAATGTTATCCTCATTGATCAAAATGAACATATTCTAAAGAAACTTCGTTTAAGTGGAGGAGGACGCTGTAATGTCAGTGCCAATGTCAGTGTTCAAACCATCATTGAGCAAACCCCACGCAATGGACGCTTTCTATATGCTTCATTAAATGAATTTAACAGCACTCAGATTCAAGACTTCTTCAAATCAAGAGGATGTCCTTTAGTTGAAGAAGATCATCAGCGTCTTTTTCCCAAGTCTCATAAAGCTATTGATATTGCCCAGGTTATACAAAATGAGCTTAATGCACTCAATGTAGTGATGCTAATGAATACATATGTTCATCAAATTGATCTTCAAAACAACACGATGATCACATCAAATGAAACACTCAGTTTTGATCATTTGATTCTAGCTAGTGGGGGGTTAAGTTACCCTCAAACAGGCAGTGATGGATATCTATTATCTGAAATATCTAAACATGTTTTCGTGGAAAAGTGTTATCCAGCCGAAACCCCGCTTGTGTCCAATGATGCTATAATTCAATCAAAACTGCTTCAAGGGGTTTCCTTAAAAGACGTGAGTTTAACACTCTTGATTGATGGTAAGAAAAAGAAGCAAGTGAAACACGATATGTTGTTTACTCATTTTGGCTTTTCTGGACCAGGTGTTTTACAACTTAGCAGTGTTTGTCGCGATTGCTTTGAGAAAAAGCAGTCCATTTCAATGATCATTGATTGTCTTCCTTATCTTAATCATCAAGAGGTGGAATCACTGATAAAGGAACAAACACTTTCAAAAGTGCTATCTATGCATCAACTCCCTAAGCGATTGAATGAAGCTTATGACGTTTTAAAAGAGAATATAACACCCACTCAATTCTTAAAATCTTGGACATTCAACATTCATGATATGAGAGGGTTCAATCAAGCGTTTGTAACCAGTGGCGGAATCAGTGTAAAAGCCATTGATCCCGCCACCATGCGCTTAAAAACCTATCCTAATGTCAGTGTGTGCGGTGAAATGATTGATGTGCATTCTCACACTGGAGGATACAATATTACGATAGCCATGAGCATGGGCTACCATGCTGGAAAACATTGTTTGGACTAAAAAAGAGAATCATA
>JAGXSD010000048.1 GCA_018333955.1 Erysipelotrichia bacterium | reverse complement strand
GTGCTTCTTCATAACTCAACTTTTTATGACTTCTATCTCAAAAAACGCCATGAAGGAAAGAAACACCGTGTTGCTTTATCCCATGTGGCTAAGAAGTTACTTCGAATCATTTTTAAATTAGAGCATAATCACATTAACTTTGATGCTACCAAGATGATATAGCCGTAATCATCAAATCTTTTCAATAAAACTCCTTTGTGAGTTCTTTTTGTCATGAATTTTTAGTTTTTTTGCTTTTCCTCTTGATTTCTAATAGTTAATCTCCTTTGTTCTTTAAATTAGCTTATTGCAATCTTTTACCTAACTCAATCAATGCCCCAACATATATCTATCTAGCTTCTTTTTTATTTTATATAGCAAATAATTTGATAAAAACAATGCCCTAACTTTGTTTTTTATGCCATTTTTATTTTTTGTAATAATTCCAAAAAATTGTCCATTATATCTGTAATTTTCTAATTTTAGTTCTTCATAGATTTCTTCTTTTTGCTGTTCTGTCAAGATTTCTTCAAATCTTTTCAAGAATTCATTCCTTACAATTGCTCGTATGTGGTATTTTTCATTGAAGCTTTCATAGTTTGAATTTCTTGATATAGCATTTCCATCATGAATTCTATAGTTTATAATGATATCATTTGTTCGAATTTTACTATCGGCGAAATATCTAATGCACAAAGCCCACCATGTATCTTCATTTGGGAAATCGACCGGTATTGGAAGTACCGTTTCTAACATTCCACGTGACATTAAAGTTAATGGCCCACTCCAATTTTGAGTCTTTTTGTTTTTTGGTAAAATTAAGTTGTCATATTTTTTATTTGAAGAAAAAACTCTCATCCTAGCGCATAAGGCAATACGTTTTGATGGATCCATCCCATCTATATGACTCGACCAAATAGTTAACGCATCATCAGGTAAAATATCATCAGCTCCCATGAAGTATATCCAATCACCTACTGATGCTTTTGCTGCCAGATTAAATGCAGCATTCTTACCAATTTTACCTGGTTGGAAAAATTTAATCTTGGTACTAGTTTCAGATAATTTTTTCACAATATCGCTTGTATTGTCTAATGACCCATCATCAACAACTATTAATTCAAAATTTTGATATTTTTGATTTAAAACACTGGTAATAGAATCAAAAATATTTTGCTCTTCATTAAATGCTGGCATTATTAATGTAAACATTTATAATCCCCCTTTCTGTCTATCTCTTTAACTATACTTATAATTTTTTCAGCTACATATTTGGGTGTAGAATCAAAATATAACTTTTCTACTTCATCATAATGAATATAGGAATCCATGTTTTTTTCTATAAATAATAATAATTTATTCTTATTTAGGTCTAATAATTGATAATCTTCCTTTAACATACATACATATGGGTATCTTTCCAAAATATTAATTACTGGATCATTTTCATCTTTATAAATTAAAATAATTGGCCTTCCACATGACATATATTCATATACCTTACTCTGTAGCTGTGTAATATCACTGTTTCCTATTAAAAGCAAATAATCTCCGTTTTTTATTGCATTATTTGCATGTTCCGTTGGAACCGTACCATGATTGAAAATTTGATTTAAACTATGTTTTTTTACATATCTATCAATAATTTCATCACAATCACCTTTTAAATACATGTGTAATGAAATTGATTCATTCTCTTTTATAGCTTCTTTCATCAATTCCAAAGTATATCTTGGACTTCGGATTTTCTTGCTCAATCCTCCTGTATAAACTATTTTCGTTTTCTTATCATTTTTGTTGAATAAAACATCATTAGTTTCAATCTTTTTTAATAAAGGATGCTCAACATATTCCACTTTTTTTAAAAGACTTGGAAAATATTTCTTGATGTGTTCCGCCCAAGAAAAGTATGTTAGCACTTTATTACTGTTATCAATTATATTTCTTTCTAATTTTAGATTATTTGATAACTTTAATCTTTGATTAAAATTAAACCAATGCGCTGTGGTGCTTGTGCTGAAACGATCAAATAAAAATGGTACAACTATTGTTTCATTATTGTTCTCTAACTTATACTTCGAAGCCGCTATAGGACTTTCAATCGGATTAGTGACTGGAATTATGACATCTATCTTATGCTCAATGGTTTGTAATGCTTGTGTATACGACCGCACTAATTCATTGTCGACAGTATATTTTGATAAAATAATTTTAATAACGTATATAACTTTATTAAATGTCAAACACATTTTCCAAAATATTTTAAATAATCCTTTTGAATTGCTAATTTTCAGTTCTATTTTTTTTCTTTTTAGTCTCCTAGATGTGCTAACTCTAATTATTTTATGCTTTCTATGTTTTTCTATAGTCATTTTATTATTTGAATCATTGCTAATTACGATGACATTATGTTCATGTTCAATTTCTTCAATAATATTTCCCATACACTTAGAATTGGCTGAAAATTTGGGGTAATATGCTCCTGTTATAACTACAATATTCAATCTCTCACCATCCAATCATACATTCTATTTATTTAGTTAAACTACTCTTTTCGATATTTTTTTCAAATAAACCATAAACAGATTTTGTGAAAACTATTTTTTTTCTTATGAGCAGCCAATAACTCGATAAGAACCAAAATGTTATAAATGTATTAGATTGAGAAAAAACTTGATTATTACCAGACATATAAAACATTATTATAAACATGAGACATATCAACGGATATGTGATGATTTCTCCATAAATGATATTTCTTTTTACAATAAATGCAAAATATTTTCCTAACAAAAACATGATTACTATAACTCCAATCCAATGAACATCATTTGCTATCCACGTATAAAAAGTATGCCATGCAACAAATGGATCAATTCCTTGAGATATTAATTTGGTTTGATAAGTATACTGAAAGAAATCCTGTCCAAACAAACCACTAAAATTAGCAATTAAGAACATAGAGTTCCCAATTCCAAACATAGGTGTCCAATCAACCTCGATTATTTTTGAAAATGCACGATATCCTTGAGTAAGATAATCGGTTAAGTAGATTAATGTGGGATGTAAAATTTCTGGTGAAATTTTCATTAGTAGTGTATCGTATAAAGAACTGTCATACCTATAATACTGAGTTCTACTACCAATAGCATTAGTAAAGTAACTAATTGCAGAAGATAATAATACCAATATAACTATTAATGACTTTCTCGATTTAGCCTTCTTTTTCTTGTAACCCGATATTTTTATCTCAATATTACTTTTTTGTGTGTACTGATTCTGCAAAAATTTCATTAATACAATTACAGAAACTATTATAGCGAGATCAAAGACACCTTTATTTCTTCCCATGACTATCCACCTAATTGCTTCAAATAAAAACATTATTAGCGTTAGAATCTTATATGTTATAGGTAACTTTTTAAAAAATGCAACAGATAAAGGGAAAGCAGCCCATGATACTGGGGCGAAAATAACTAATAGTTTAAATATAAATCCACCATTGTTAATTCCAAATGATTCAGAATAGGCACCGAGTGGATTATTAAGTGAATACGAAATTTGCTTTATTAAATAAAATGGTGATAGTGATGTAATATTTGTATAAGTGACAGTACTGATCGTGGTTAATATTATCCCAAAAACTATTATTAGTTTAATAAATCTAAGTATTCTTCTTTTCTGTATTTGAGGATTCGTATAAATTTTTTTTTCAACAATTTGATCATATTTGTTTTTTTTAATCTCAATAAAGTACCCCAGTATAAAAACTAAGTGATACAACGTTAATATAAATAGTAAAAAAAACGAGTTGTCTTTCTCGAATCTTGTAGGACCGAAAAAATATAATACCAAAGTAAGCCCAAAAAACAATTCTACGATTAATAGTGGTATACTCAAAATTCTTATTGAAACACCTTTTGTAGATACTTTATTATTTATAGTTTTATCAATTCTTTCACTTAGATTTTGCATTTTTACCACCAATTCTTTCTCTAAAAATCTTCATAACTATAACGTCTTCATTTAATTAAGTAGATTATTGCGCTTTATATTCAAAATTTATTTTGAAAAAACATCGATAAATTTCTAATTCTTCAATTATGCAGTTTCACATGGAATCTCAACACTAAATCACATTATTCAGCATATTTATTTAAAGAACGCCTTCATTATATATTAGAGATAAACTTTTTATTTGGTCAGAAATTTAATCACAGGTAATTTTTATTTCTTAAAATGTTTTTCAAGTATATCTACTGAGCTCTTTAGAGTGAAGTTATTCTCGAGATATTTTCTACCATTACTGCCCACATCTTTGAGTAATAAACTCTTCGAAAACCTTTGGATGACTTCTACAAAACCGTCTTTATCTCCTGACCATACCCATTCTCCACATTTGGCAGATTCAACTAGTTCTTTTAAGTCAGTTGTTCTATCCGTAGCTGCAATTACCGGTTTTGAATACTCCATATAGGATAATATTCTTGATGGATAATTTGGGATTGTAAATCGGGGATCTAATATTATAAGTCCAACATCACTTTCTTTAGTAATCTGCTCATACTGATCTCTAGGAAGATTTTCAATGACAATCGCATTTTTAATTTCTTCATTCTTAATAGTTTCCTCTAATTTATATCTCTCTGTACCCCGTCCAACAAATAAAAAGAAAACATTATTATCATCTTTACAATCAATAACTGCTTTACACAACAAGTCAACATATTGAGGTTTACCCATATTCCCACCAAATAGAAATACACATGCATCCTCAGGAATAGAATATTTATGTCTCATTTCTTGTTGAACAGGATCAATACTATCAACTATTCTTTTTGTATTAGGAAATAATTCTATCTTATTCTCATTCAACCACGGATTGTGGTTAATAATATACTGCTTATTAGCTTTAGACATGCATCCAATAATATCTGCTGACTCATATAACTTTTTCTCTTTGTACTTGAAAAATTTAAATATTGGACTATTCTTTTTCATAATCCCTATATCAGCAGCATTCTGAGGGAAAATATCTTTTAACATTAGATATGATGGGCATTGAAATTTTATCTTAGCCCAGCTAACCAAACTTGCATTTGTTACTGGGGGCGCCTCATACAAAATGAAGTCAAATTTTCGATCACTTAGATATTGAGAGATTCCTTTTTTCATTAAAGTTGGGATTCTTAAAGTTGTAATCCCCTTTTCTATAAGACCAACATCATAATAATTCCCAGTAACAACTCTAAGAACGTCAAATCCACGCTCTTCTTTCATCTGTGTTTGACTCATATGTCTAGCCTGTTCTGAGACAGCCACAGTTATTTCATGTCCTGCTTCATGAAGAGCTTCAGCCAAATCAGTATAGATTGTTGCACCTTTATTCGGTTCCGGAAATGATGTTGCTATATATAAAACTCTCATCTTAACGACTCCCCACTATCTTCTCC
>JAGXSD010000047.1 GCA_018333955.1 Erysipelotrichia bacterium | reverse complement strand
TGGTTAATTGTCGGTTTCCCTTTCTTAACTACTCCTAATGCTCCGTACTTCTTCTTTATTGTAGTCCATGTATATATTGTTCCTGTTGGTATGTCATACTTCTTTGATAAATAGCCTGCACTTGCCCTTTCTTGATATTCCTTCAACACCATATTCTTGAACTCTAAATCGTATTTTTTGAAATTTTGACCTTTCTTAGCCATATAAAAAATACCTCCATAATCCAATTATAGAGGTATTTCGTTTTAGACAACATCGGTGTCTTTTTTTATTTGTCTACTAAACAGGGTGCAGTCTACTTTCGATTACACTTTCACTTTTTCATTATAATATCCACACTCACATGCATGATGTGGAAGTTTGTATTCTCCACAAGATGGGCATTTCACCATGGTCACAGCAGGTAATTTATAATGTGTACGACGTTTTGCTTTACGCGTTTTGGATCCTCTTCTTTGTTGGACAGCCATAGTTTCACCTCCATCTATTCGGGCTTGTAGTCTTTAAGGATGGCTAGACGTGGGTCTAGCGGTTTTTCTAAGGTGGATTCATCCACCACAATCTCCCAGCCATCGCCGGAAGGTAAATCGGTTAAATCTTCCTTCACAACGCTGAGCGGTGCAGACAGAATAATAACATCTTCCAACCACTTTGTCAAATCAATACTGTGACCTTTCACAAATTGATCATCGCTCTCACCATCGGCTTTAAATAGATTGAATTCTTCATAGGCATCAAGACTAAATGGAACCACTAAATTCTCAGAAGTAATGGCACATGGGACCTGAAAGTCACCTTCAATGCTTACGGTGACCATTAAAACATCAGCGTGTTCATCATAGCGCATGACTCCATTCACATGGACATCACTCACTTCATTAAGATAGACAAAGGGCTCACACACTTCTTTTGATATTTCGAAATCAAAGTCTAATACCAAGTCTTCTGAAGGATGTTGGGTGATTTCTTTTTTAGTATATTTCATAAATCCTCCTTGGATGGTTGTCTTAATTATACCATAGAGAATCTTTGATAATGGCTTTAAAACGCATCCAATCCCACATTTTAAATGAAGTGTGATAAACTAAATTCATGATCAACATTATCCTCACTCCCCTCACCACAAAAATTCATCCCAATGGCTTTTCTAAGCCCCTTGTGGACGCTTATTTCAAAGCATTAAACTCAAATACCACCTTATCCTATGATGAACATCACAAGCCTCTTTTAAGTGATGGCCGTCATGTTTCCATTGCGCACAAAGATGATGTACTTGTCTTTGCGATCAGTGATTTACCATTAGGAGTGGATATTGAGCGTAATGTCTCACCTTCAAAACAACTTATTCAAGAGTATAACCTCAATCCATTTACACCAATTAAAGATTGGTGTATGAAAGAAGCTTATTTTAAAATGACTCAAGATCGTCAATATGATAAGGTGCTTATTCCTAAGCTTCCTTATCCTCATCTTGAGATTAAGTATGAACCGTATTACATCTTAGTCCTTGTTTCAGATCATGATGATGTCAAGATTGACATCTTTGATGGAAACAGTGTTAGACCACTACCTATGTAAAACACACAAGCACCTTACCGGGTGCTTGTGTAGTTTTATGACTTGTTTTTATCTTTTAAATATTGTTTCACAATACCTTGGATTCGCTTAAACACAAACACGATCCCTTCGCCTATACTCCACAAAGCAATAAACCCAACCACCGACCATATCACATCCCATAAATCCATGACTCCAGAGCCCGATTGAAACTGTGCAATCTCAATTGCCACAGCCACTACAATGGTGATGGTGAGGACATAAATAAATGATATGAGTTTTACACTCACTTTGCTAAGTGCTTTGAAGATTGGATGAATGATTAAATAGAGGATGAAGAAGACAATCCCAATGACATAAAAATGAAGTTGCCCATCATTAAGATTCATTCCAAGTTCACGAGAAAATGAGCGAATGAGGGTTTGAAAAAAGGTAAAGATATCCATCAGTAAATTTAATATAAATCTCATAATAACCTCCTTAATGGAGTACGATTACTCTTTTGGTTTGTGTGTCACATCTTGTATGAATGTGAGAAGCTCATGATTTAAAGTCGTCGCATTCACATCAAAGAATACTTCATGTTGAGAGAAAGGATCAATGGTTGTTGTGATGTTGGTATATCCTTGTTTTTTTAGAAGCTTTAAGGTATCTTCGATATCTTTAGGATGATTTGCACTAGGATCTTTAAGCCCTACCACAATCCACATTGGTTTATGTCCAAACAAATTATCTTTTGCTTTGTGGTGGATAACATCCTGCATACCATCTAAGAAATCTAAGACTCCACGATGAGTGAGTGTAAACCCACACCAAGGATCATCATTATACCCTTTCACATTCTCTTCATTCACACTAAGCCATGCATTCTTAAAGGTGGAATGATGTTTTTTATCATAGGCTTCAAAACTGAGTTTATAAAATAGTTTTGAAGGAGTTTTAGAACCAAACATCATTTCTAATAATTTCATGAGAATTTTAAGACCCCCTATGCCTGGTGGCAAGGTAGGAAGACCTGATAATACACAGGCGATGTAATCATCTCCAAAATGCTTTAAAAGTGAGCGTGCCACCACACTACCCATGGAATGACCAAAAAGGATGGTTTGGTTTAAGGAATATTTTTGTTCCACATGGTGTTGAATCGCACGGATATCTTGAATATTGCGCATCCAACCATCTTCATCTGAGAAATAACCTAATAGTGTTTGATCTCCTGTTTCTCCATGACCACGCTGATCAAGTGTAATGACCACATAACCTAACGATGAGATAAGATTCGCAAGCGCATCATAGCGAGCACGATGTTCCGCTAAACCATGAATCATCAGGACACATGCTTTTGCTGACGCGTGGTCAAAGATACTATAATGAAGGGTTGTATGATCGAAAAGAGAATGATAAGTATGAGTAGTTTTCATAATGACTCCGCAATATATTTTCTTAATTATAACTTAAAAGTGAACAAATCAATAAAATAAGATTGTTTCATTTCATTCTTTCTTCCTTTCAATGATTTGAAACAGGAGTATAATGAACTTATGAGATACTCACCTGCAGAGTTTGAAAAACTTTACAACACCTTAAAGAAACCTATTGGTATCTATGTGTTCTCTAAAGTTAGGCACATTGATGATGCGCAAGATATTATGCAAAATGTGATGCTTTCTCTTTTCAAAGCCATTAAAAAAGGACATGATATCGACAATCTTGAAGACTATACTTACAAGATTGCTCGCAGTGAACTATCCAAATTCTACAAAACTACCATTGAAGAACAAATCCTTTTTGAAGAAGAAATCATCGATGAAAGTGAACAACTTCATGAAGATACGCTTAATCATGTGAGTGAAGCATTGATTTGGAAAGAAATTAAACACTTAGATCATCTCACCCAACAAGCCTTAGTTTTAAAGTATAAATATGATCTTAGTTATTCGCAAATGGCCAAACAACTGAATGTGAGTGCTTCCACCTTAAAATATAAGGTGTCCCAAGCTATTCTTCACCTTCAAGAAAAATTTCTTTAAAATTTTTCGTCCAATCTAAGTTCATGTCACTCTTACTTAGTGAAGGAGGACGAAAATATGAATAAACTTAAAAAAACCGTCTCCATGTATGCCTTAGATGACACGAAGATCATCAATCATGTGACTCGTCCATCAATGTTTGGTTTTAGACTTGTTGGAGCTCTCGCATTAGGATTTCTCTTAATGTTTGCCCTACTCCCTCAACTTAATATCACTCCAACCCTGGCCTATAATGCAACCTTACGCATTGAAATCAATCCAGCCTTTGATGTCATGGTGGATCAAGATGATTTAGTGGTGGATATCATTAAACTTAATGATGATGCCCAAAACTTTGACACTCAACCATGGATTGGAAAAAGTGTTGAAGAAGTGATTAATGCGTTAATTGCTTATGCCTTAGAAGCTGGTTTTATTGATGAAGAAGCACTCGAAAGTGATGTGGTTTCCATCAGTATCATTACTGATGAGGATGATGACGATGAAGTGAAAGAAGCCATTGATAACTTAGGTGCAAGAATTCAAGAGCGTTTAAGAAATCAAGAAGAAGCCATGAAAGTGGATGTCATCTTTATTAAAGCCACTTTAAGAGAACTCTTTGAAGCGGAAGGCAAAGAAGTTCCATTAGGACTTTATGTCCTACAAGGAAAAGCACTTCAAGATGATGGAAGCTTAATTCCTATGAAAGAATTTTTAGCTCAAAATCCTGAAAAAGCCGAACATCGTAATGAGCGTGGGGAAGCTTATACTCTAAAAGCCTTTGAGAAGCAAATCAATATGCTTAAGAATCAAGGAGTGGATACTGAAGAACTTGAGCGTGAATTAGAAAGCATGAAAGACAATGAGAATCGCTCTAAAGAAAGTCTTAAAGCTCTTAAGGAACATATAAAAGATCGTCAACGTGATCAAGAAGGAAAAGATGACGATCAAAATCCTTCTAAACCAAAGGATGACGCAAATCATCCAGGTCAAGGATCAAATCAAGGTTCTGGAAATCGTCCATAACCATTAAATTAATAAGGAGGGTCAATTATGACAAAAAGCTTACTTAAAAAAGTTAGTTTGCTGACGGGGTCCGTTGCATTAGCAACCTTACTCATGTTCGCATTACTTCCTAGTCTTCGTCCAGTTCCAGCACTTGCATATACCGCAACGGTCCGTGTTGAGATCAATCCAGCGTTTGATATTATCGTTGATGAAAACGATCTTGTAGTGGATATCATTGCACTCAATGATGATGCTTTAGGATTTGATAAGACACCGTTTATTGGGGTAAGTGTCGAAGAAGCGATTGATGCCTTAATTGCATTCGCGATTGAAGCAGGCTTCATTGACGAAGAATACATTGAAAGTGATGTCGTCACCATCACCCTCATTACTGATGATGAGGAAGAAGATGAAGAAGTTAAAGAACGTGTTGATAATTTAGGAAGTCGTATCGAAAAATACCTAGCTG
This sequence comes from Erysipelotrichia bacterium, assembly GCA_018333955.1. GTDB lineage: Bacteria > Bacillota_I > Bacilli_A > Erysipelotrichales > Erysipelotrichaceae > UBA6182. The sequence goes on along the minus strand of JAGXSD010000047.1, from coordinate 1,832 downwards.
ATAAAGAAGAAGGCACTGAGGTTGATGTTGTGTTTATTAAGACAACACTTCGTGAACTTTTTGAAGCTAGAGGTAAAGACATTCCATTTGGACTCTATGTCATTGATGGCAAAGTCCTTCAAGAAGATGGAACTTACATTCCTGTAAGTGAAGTTAAATCCAATGGTCGTGGTCAACAAGAAGTTGATGAAGACGATGATGAGGATGATAACAGAGGAAAAGGTAAAGCAAAAGGTCGCTATAAAGATCGTCCAGAAGTGGATGAAGATGATGATGACTTAGATGATGAAGATGACGATGATGATGACTTAGATGATGAAGAAGATGAAGAAGATGACGATGAACTCGAAGAAGAGGATGATGAAGAATAAAAGCTAATATTCCATTTCAAACCCCCTTGAACATGGGTATTATAAAGGGTTAGTCAATGTGACTAACCCTTTGTGTTTTTAATTATTATATTGTTCGAGCAACATTTATAAGTTGAAGTTAAAATCATGAATATATGTTTAACAGAATTTATAGATTATGTTAACCAAAAGAATTGTTTAAATGCAACAATATTCGCAGTAAAGAGTTTTTTCGTTTGATATTACGAATTTAGAATATTTTCGTATTATGATACGAATTTAGAATATTTTCGTATTATGATACGAATTTGCAATATTTTCGTATTATGATACGAATTTCGATTTTATTCGTATTAAAATACGAAAATTAGTGTATAATAAAATATAGAGGTATCGCTATGTACTATGCAATAATAGGAGATCTTATCTCATCAAAATCTTTAGTTGAAAGAAGAGAAATACAACAACAATTAGAAACTTATCTTGCAAAACTTAATTCAGATTATTCTACACATGTAGTGAAGAAGTTATCTATAACATTAGGAGATGAATTTCAAGGATTATTTTCTTCATCTGAATATTTATTAGAAATAATACATAAACTAGAAGTTCAAATGTATCCAACAAAACTAAGATTTGGGGTAGGAATTGGTAACATGAAATTCGATTTCGGAAATGTTGATACTCCATACCAAAGTGATGGCGAGGTTTGGTGGAATGCAAGAGATGCAATAGAAAGAGTAAAAGCAAACAATTCGAAAAATAAACTTGAGGATTTTTCAAACATCTATATCCAAAGCAAGAATAAAGTAATGAATCATCATCTAAATAATGTGTTAGATTTGTGTTTTTCAATTAAAAATAATTGGACCGACAAACAGAAAGAAATAATATCATTCACGATACAAACATATGGATTGAATTCTAATTTCGTGATAAAAGATGTCGCGAATAAACTAAATCAATCGAATTCAACAGTATTTCAAAAATATAAAGCTGCGAGATATTTAAACTATGTCAAAGTTATGTCTCATATAATAAATTCAATTCAAACTGAGGGGGAAGTGAATGATTTTTAAAATACTACTAATTATTCATTTATTTGCAGATTTCAACCTCCAAAACAAAGATTCTGTCCAAAGAAAAGAAACTGAAGTTCTCACATTTTCAAATCTTATAAAGAGTGAACATATTAAACATTCACTAATCCATGCATTTATATTCTTTGGAGAGGGGGATGCGGACAAAAACTTGGACACTAATAACCTAACTTTCTTCGGTTTTCATTAATGCTGCACCCAAATTTCTGCTTGATTCTGTCTTCATTATACCAGTTCAAATAGTCATTAAGATAGTTGATAAAATCAGCGGTGTCCATGTTTCTAAAGTCTTTATGGTAAAAACATTCATTCTTTATACGTCCAAACACTCCTTCACAAGCCGCATTATCGCCCGTACATCCTTTTTTCGACATAGAACGTA
>JAGXSD010000046.1 GCA_018333955.1 Erysipelotrichia bacterium | reverse complement strand
CGATTCGAGAGACCTTGACGTTTAAGTGTTTGAATTTCAATTCGCTCAGTAAGGGCTAGGTGTTGTCCTTTGTGTAAAGTCGTTGTATCATTTAAGGGCATCATTTAATGATCCTTTCTCATGTGTTTCGCAACTCTATGATACTCGGTTTCTTTAAATGGTGCTTTTCTTTTATTCTATTGGGTGGACGACTTCATTTTACAATTTGCCAAAGAGAATAAAGATATAAAAAACACATTAAGTCTTAATCAACCCATCTTCTTCAATAAGGCAGAAGACTTTTTATCATCATCTTCAAGTTTAATCAATGTGATAGATAATATGTTGGCAGTACCAATATTTAATAAAGAAAAACACGTCGCAAGTATTGCATTCTTTAATCGTAATGAAGGATTTAATGAATTTGATGCTCGTCAAATGTTAATTACATTAAGAGCAGTATGGTTACTTAAAGACTTAAAAGATCAACTAAGTATCAACTCATTTGAACAAGTTAAACTTAATCAAATCTTTGATCAGATTCCGTTATATATTTGTGAGTTTGATAAAAATACGGTATTAAAATACGTCAATCAAAAATACTGTGATCATATTGGACTACGAGCTAGTGAACTGATTGGCCGGCCGTTTGTCGACTTTATTGAGGGTGATGAAAAAGATGTAATCCTAAATCAAGTTGCACGGTTAAGCATTGAGTGCCCAACCATTCAATACATCCATAAAAGTTCTTTTCCGCGTCAAGTTGAATGGATTGAATGGATAGATATGGCCATATTTGACGAACAAGGTGAAATCTACACGTATTATTCACTTGGATTGGATGTTAGTGATCGTAAAAATCTAGAGATTAAAGAACAAGAAGAACTTACCATGCTCCGTTCACTCATTAATTCTCATAAAGCTGTTATGATTTTCATTAATCCTGAACATGGAAAAATCATAGATGCCAACCCAGCAGCATGTACATTTTATGGTTACTCAAAAGAAGAACTTCTTCAACTACGAATTCATGATATCAATATGCTTCCACTTGAAAGAGTGGATCAACTTGTCTCTGATGTGACCAAAGAATCTCAGGAATTCTTCACTTTTCCACATCGACTAAAGAGTGGAGAAATTCGTATGGTTCATGTGTATAGTTCTCCCATCAAGATCAAAGATAAGACCATACTTTATTCGATTATTTTTGATGTGACTGATAAGGAACTTGCCCTTAAGGAAATTAATCATCTTGCATACTTTGATTACTTGACAGGACTTCATAATCGACGTTTCTTTGAAGAGACTTTTATTCGGTTTTCACATCAAAATATCTCAATGGGATTATTACTTGCGGATATTAATGGTCTTAAATTAGTCAATGATCATTATGGTCATCGATGTGGTGATTTCCTTATCAACAAAGCCGTTGAACATATTAAGAAATATCTTCCTTCCGTCGATGTATTTGCTCGTATAGGGGGAGATGAGTTTGCGATTTTAATCAAAGATATCACTCATGAGGAGTTATTTGCTCTCTCAGATCGACTTGAAAAAGAACTTGAAGTTGAAGTAGAATATCTTGATCAAAAATTGTTTCTTTCTGTATCCTTTGGAGTCGCACTTCAAGATCAAACTCAAAATACTCTTGACACTTTATTTAAGGTTGCTGAATCTATGCTACAAGAGCGTAAGAGTTACAATATTAAATCATCTCGAAGTCATATGATTAATGCCATGATGAGTACGCTCTTTCAAAAATCAGAGCGCGAACAAAGTCATTCAATTCGAGTCGCAAATTATTGTGTCGCGATTGCAGAACATTTATCAATGACAAAGGAACAAATTAATAAGTTGAGGATTGCAGCGACGCTCCATGACATTGGAAAAATAGTCATTGATGAAAAGATACTCAATAAAACCGAACGCCTTACCGTAGAAGAGTGGAAAATCATGAGAGAACATCCTAGTAAAGGTGCGAGGATTTTAGAAGATATTGAAGAGTACAAGGATATTGCTTACATTGTTGAAACTCATCATGAACGATATGATGGTTTAGGCTATCCTTTAGGTTTAAAGGGTGATGATATTCCATTCAAGTCACGAATTATTGCGGTAGCAGATGCATTTGATGCGATGACACAATTTAGAACTTATCGAAATACCCTTAGTTTCACTGATGCAATCGAAGAATTAAAACGTAGTTCAGGAACTCAGTTTGATCCTGAGGTTGTGGATGTCTTTGTTCAGTATATTAATGAAGAAGAACTAATCTAGGATTGCTTTGATTAAGGAGAAATGATTTCGGTGAAAAACATTGTCATGGACAATGTTTTTTGCTCCTTTATTCTCATCAATGTTTATCGCGAAATCTTTGGTTTCATATCATAGTGATGTGAAACTTTACGTCGTTCATAAAGCAGATTATCTGCTTCACGAATCATTTCTTCCAAGTGTTGATGTTTGCTAGAATCATACACGCATAAACCAAAACTCATATTAAAATTGAAATCTTGATTAAGCTCAACATTTTTTTGTTTCATCATTTCATTGAGTGTTGCTTCTAGTGATAATTCATTGTATTGAGAAAAGTCTTTGATGAACACAATAAACTCATCCCCACCAATGCGAGCAACAATGTCATGAGGAAAGAATTGATTCAATAAATCACTTGCAGCTGCGATGATAATATCCCCACTAAAATGACCATAAGTATCATTAATCAGTTTTAAGTAGTCAACATCACCATAGAGTAATGCAGGTTTCAGCCCTTTTGAAATACTTTCCCTAAATTGTGGCTCGGAGAAATGAATGAAGCCTCGGTGATTGTAACTTCTAGTGAGTGAATCTTTAAAACTAAGATTCTCAAGCTCAAGTTTGTAAGATTCAATTTCTTTCTGCATTTTGATTCGATTCAATGAAATATTGAGTAAGTCTTTTAATGATACAAACCGACGATCTTTAGCAGTTGATGTATTACATACTATGTAACCAAACGAAACATCTTCGACTCTTAAAGGGTAAACATAGAATACACGATTTGATGTTTCCTCTTTAATCACATTAGGTAGAATATTCTTGGTGTCAAACTCAATATTCTCATAAAATTGTCCATTGATGAGCGATAAAAAGCATTTCATTTTAGTCGGGAAATAAAACTCTAATGGATTACCTATTTGAGCTGAGGTATCATCCATCAAACAAATATGGAATTCAAAACCTTGGTAGTGACCTAGCAATGCTTTTAATTGTTTGCCTAACTGATCTAAATCATTAGTATATGATAATTGTGCTTGTAGTTCGAGATTATCCATTAAAGTGTGATGAAGTTGTTGGTATTTTTCAATATATACCTTCTTTTCAAAATACTCTTCGCTTGCTGCTTTTATTGGGGATGTACATCCACACGATTCACGTATGACAAGTTCTCCAGGCAGCACTATATTGTCGAACTTGCCTTTGCGAATAATGTCAAGACTAGAATCGACCATATTTATAAAGCCTTGATTAATAGTTGTGAGAGGAACTTCGATAAGTCTTCCTCTTTCATTATCGTCAAAACCTACAAGTTTGACTTCATGAGGTACTTTAATATGATGAGATATTAAAGCATTATATGCTCCTATAGCCATCTCATCATTTGCACATATGAATGCTTCAGGAAGGGGTTGTTTATTTAAACATATCTCATTTACGATTTTAAAACCAAATTCATAGGAGAAATCACCTTCAAAAGAATCAAGTAACTGAATATCAAGTTCTCTAAGAAAAGCTTGTAGTCCTTCGAATCGATCCTTTGCATCTTGATTAGTGAGTGGACCACCAATGTACATGAATCTCTTGAGACCATGATCAATAAGATGATTTGTGGTTAATTGAATTGAGTGATAATTATCCAGACATACTGAAGAATAGTTTTCACTTCGCTCACCAATGGAAACAATCTTATTGCTGTCAAAGTCTTTTAAGTAATGATCTAGTTTTGCTTGTCCATGATAGGGAGTTAAGGTATTTTTGAAAATTAATATGCCATCAAACTGATTACTTCTCGCAAGATTAAAAACAATATTTTCGTTTCGTTGAGATTCATGAGGGGAATTAACTGGTTTTCCAACAAATAAAAATACTTCATCATTTGAATTTCTAAATGAGTGTTCAATGTGGGTGGTAATGGTCTCTAATCTTAGATATAGAAATTCAGCCAATAAGAATGCAAACCTGTGCTTCATGAGTCTCCTCTCGAATTTATTTAAAAACACAATAAAGATTGTTTATCATCATTGCATTGGATGATTGAGTTAATTATTTGAAATAACTAAAGATGAGTTGAATACAAGTGAAAAGTAATCAGAAAACGACATGATTTCATGAATGAGAAGATGACAGAACAATTCTATAATAAAAAAAGCGCTTTCACAATATCATATAAAACATAAAGAACCCAATATGGTACAAATATAGTAAATACTGTAGAAGGAATTTAATTTAAGCATCGTTAGAATATACTCATAAAAAAATCACTCTGTAGTCAGAGTGATTGATTATCTCAATAAGTTAAGCTTGCATGGATTTGATGAACCAAATATGTTTCTCATATTTTGCGATTTCATCTTCCATGACTGCGACGACAGTAAAATCATTCTTCGCATCAGCTTCACCACGAATCGAAGTTGCTAAACTGATAAGACCTTCGAAATCTTCCTTCATAATTGACAGCATTTGTGAAGTGGTATACGATTCATTACCAAGTTCTTTAACTGTTGTTAAGCTTAATACTTCCTTCAAATTACCAACTGGGAACTCACCTCTCATTTTTATGAGTTCAGCCACTGCATCATAAGATTCGAAGAAACCTTCATAGGCAGTTTCTGAGAATTGGTGAAGTGGAATAAATTGTGGACCCACAACATTCCAATGTAAGTTGTGGAATTTGACGTTAAGTACTGCAAGGTTTGCGACATAAAGATTTAAAGATTTGATCATAGTGTTTTCCTTTCATCACAGGGTTTCTGTGAGCATTGACTCATGTTCTGAACATGCTTTGCATATTCCATAGAAATATACATCCTTATGTTCAATCTTGAATTCATTTAAACCATGAATCGGTAATGAAGACAAATCAAGATCGAAATTAAAGATTTGTTGACACACATGACATTTAAAGTGTCCATGTTCACTCAGTGCACCATCATAACGCGCTTCATTTTTCCCCATAGTGATTTTTCTAATAAGAGATGAATCAAGTAACACATCAAGTGTGTTATAGACTGTCATCTTTGATAAAGTAGGGAAATCCTCAACTAAATGTTGAAAAATCTCATCCGCAGTAGGGTGAGTATTGGGTTGACCTAGACATTCAAGAATTCGAATACGATAATTCGAAGGTTGGACTCCATGGTCAATTAACAAGTTTTTGAGATGTTCACGTGTATATTTCATAATTATAATGAGTATAAAATTATATTAAACCTATTTTTATAATATGTCAAGTTTTAGGCTTGCCCTTACATCGCTGATTGGAATTTCGAACGGCTTCATATGCTTAAACACAGTGATGTTTTCAAAACCACATGATTCAATTTGATTGAGTGCTTCTTCATAATGTTGTGCGATTTTTTCTGGAAAGTGAGCATCAGATCCTAAAGTAATGATGGATCCTCCTAACTCTTTATACCATTTTAAAATTGTAGGATGAGGAAAGGCATGTTGAAAGATATCATTAAAACCAGAAGTGTTGATTTCAATGCCTTTACCTTTTTCAATGATGATTTTAAGTAATTGGCATATTTCATCTTTTACATCCTCAAGATTAACTTCATTGAGGGACAAATCATATCGTTTAACAATATCTAGATGACCTACAACACTAAACTCATTCATCACTTCACAGCACCATGCAAACTCATTAATATATGCCTTGTAAGCTTCTAAAGGTTTTAATCCATGGTAAAATGCTTGGGTATACAAGTCTTTCTTATGAGTGGTGTGCATACTTGCAATCACAAAATCAAACTGTTCTTTTTGAATCACTGCTTCAGCTTCTTTGATAATATGAGGTTGTACCCCACACTCAAGCCCATAGTAAATATTAATCTTAGGTTTGTAGAATGCTTGTGCTTTAAAAATAGCTTCTCGTCGTGCTTGATGATCTAAACTAAAAGTAAAACGTTTGTCTTGATAATCCAAATCAAGATGATCAGTGATAGTGTAATGCTTTATTCCTTTTGAAATGGCAGATTCAATCATTTCATTTAAAGGAATCTTACAGTCCTCACTAAAAGAAGTGTGATTATGACTATCAATCATGAGTTTTCTCCTTGCATTGCTTATGTGATTTAATTATACTATAAACAAGCGAAAGGATGATGTGACATATGATCTATACTTCTATCCATCATCATGGTCAAACCAAATCCATTCTTGCCTAAGGCAAGCTTTTTGCGCTTGATCAACATAGTACCACCGTTGCGCCATGCGTAGCGGTGTTTTTTTATTAAGAAAGAGAGAAAGAACATGACAAATACTAAACCATTAGCCCAAGGGATGTCGATTAAAGGACGTGATCAATATTCCAAAGAAGATGCATTAATTTATGGGACACTCAAGCTTTTTGAAACGTATGGATACGATGTTATTGAACCACCCAGCATTGAATATTATGATGTTATGCATGCCAGTGGAGTTAGTGCTCAACAAAGCATGATTAAGTTTGTAGATCCTATGGGTGATATCATGGTACTTCAAGCCGATCCGACCATCTCTTTATCTCACTATATGAGTAAACAATCCAATAAGTCACTGCGTAAGTTTGCCATGGTTTCATCCATCCACCGTGCATATACACTTCAATCAAAACGTCATGAGCACTTCAAGCAAATTGGAATCGAAGTCTATCATGATGATGAGATGTATGATGAGGAAGTCATTGAACTTGCTTTAAAAGCTCTAAAACAAGCTCAAGTGGAGGATGTCGTCTTTGAACTTGGTCATGTTGGATTTATTCCAGCCTTACTAAAATCTTTAAATCTATCTGAATCAGAAATTGAGTCATTGATTCAAATCATAGCGAATAAAGATGGTCCTGCCATGAAAAAGGCTATTAATACCTATCCTCAATCGACTCAAGATGTCTTAAATCAAGTGTTGACATGGTTTGGTCCAAAGGATCAAGTCAACAAACAATGTGAGAATGTGAATTTAGATGCGAACTGTTTAGCCATGATTCAACAACTCAATCAATTAATTGACTACGCAACATCACTATTGCCTTCAATTCAAATTATTATGGATCTCACAACGGTCAAGAAACAATCATATTACAGTGGATTAACACTGAGTGCTTATAGTAATGAAGTGACTCAACCTATTCTTAGTGGCGGTCGTTATGAATATCGCATGATAGAAGAACGTGATGTAATGAAGGGCATTGGCTTTGGATTAGATGTGTCTTTGTTAGCTCGTGTGTCTTCACTTCATCCGCCTTCATTTAAAAACATTGCGATCAAAGCGAATATTAACGATAAAGAACGAGCGTTTAGAAAAGCGAATGAATTACGAACTTCAAATAAGCGCGTGCATGTCATATTTTCAGAGGATGTGGATACGTCCATGATGGATGAAATCATCATCTTAAAGGAGGATTAAACGATGATAACGATTGCGTTAGCTAAAGGAAGATTGGCTCAAAAAGGCATACAGCGATTGACGCGAGGGAATATTCTATTTTCAAGTTATGATGAACAATCCCGCAAGTTAATTTTTGAAAGTGATGATGGTCAGGCTCGTATTGTGTTTGTGAAGGCCATGGATGTCCCCATTTATGTTTCAAAAGGGATTGCGGATGTAGGGATTGTAGGAAAGGATGTTCTTTTAGAAAGTGATGGCGAAGTGAATGAACTCACTGACTTAGAATTTGGAGCTTGTCGCTTGTGTGTATGTGGATTAAGTCCATTACCCACTGATCGAAAACCTGTTATTGCTTCAAAGTATCCAAAAGTATCAGAACGATACTTTAATGCCCATGGCATCGATGTAGACATTATTAAACTAGAAGGAAGTGTGGAGTTAGCTCCTTTATTAAAACTATCAGATGGGATTGTGGATATCGTTGAAAGTGGTTTAACGCTAAAAGAAAACAATCTTCAAATTCTAACGACCATTGTATTGTCCTCCGCACGATTGATTGTTAATCCACGCTCATATAAAACAAAACATGATGCCATGAAACCAATCATTGAAGCGATATCTCAAGGAGAATCATTATGAAAATATTGACTTCATCACAATATCGAAATGACAATACCATCTCTTTATTCCAAGAAGATGAGATTGAAAAAAGTGTAAAAACGATTCTTAATGATGTGATTACTCGACAAGATCAAGCATGCATTGATGCGACTTTAAAGTTTGACAAGGTCAAAATGACAAAGTTTAAAATGGATCCAAGTGACATGCAGAAGCGATTTGAAGAAGCAGATCCAAAACTTGTTGAAGCTCTAACATTAGCAAAACAACGTATTCAAGCTTATCACACCCATCAAATCGAAAAATCTTGGGAAGTGGTCGATGAGGAAGGTGTAGCTTATGGTCAAAAGATTACCCCGATAGAGCGAGTTGGAGTGTATGTTCCTGGAGGTAAAGCAAGTTATCCAAGCACCGTTCTCATGAATGTTATTCCAGCTCAACTAGCGAAGGTGAAAGAGATTGTGATTGTGTCTTCTCCAAATGAATTTGGTGAAGTTGCCCCAAGTGTGAGCGTCGCAGCCACCTTATGTGGCATCACTGAAGTGTATGCGATTGGGGGAGCACAAGCCATTGGAGCACTAGCCTTTGGCACCCAAGAAATCAAAAAAGTAGACAAAATTGTCGGACCTGGAAATGCCTACGTTGCGAAAGCAAAGCAACTTGTCTTTGGTCATGTTGGCATTGATATGATTGCAGGCCCATCAGAAGTATTGATTGTTGTGGATGAAAGTGCAAAACCTACATGGGTTGCAGCCGATATGCTTGCTCAACTTGAACATGACACGATGGCTAAAGCCATAGTCTTATCTCAAAATGAAAGCATGTTGGAAGCAATTAAAGAAAGCTTTGATTATCAGCTGACTCAACTACCTCGTCAAGAAATCCTGTCAATATCAAAAGAGAATGCCTATGGTCTGCTTGCCTCGTCATTTGATGACATGGTTCAAATGATGAATCAAATCGCAAGTGAACACTGTGAACTTCATGTGAAGCAACCATATCATTTTTTATCACATGTTAAAAATGCAGGATCAATTTTCATAGGAGATAGTGCTGCGGAAGTCTTTGGAGATTATGTGGCGGGGGTGAATCATACTTTACCCACATCCACGACCTCTCGATTTGCGAGTGCACTGGGTGTCCATGATTTTATTAAACGAAGTGCAACCTTGTATTATCCAAAACATGTGATGACCTCACATGCGCCACTTGTCCATACCTTGGCTCAAAGTGAAGGGTTATACGCCCATGCGAAAGCTGCTATGATACGTTTAAAGGAGAATCAACATGAATAAACCTCTAGCTTATGTAGAGAAAAACACTTACGGTAAAATTAGGCTCCATGCGAATGAATCACCTTATAATAATCTTCCATTACTACTTAAGCGGGCTCAATCTTCGTTAACTTCTTTACGAATCAATGAATATCCATCTTTAAATGCCACTTCTATAAAAGAGAAACTGGGACGTAAGTTAGGCCTTCAACCATCTTCTCTCATCATTGGAAATGGCTCAGATGAACTCATCACCTTAGTGATGCAGAGTATGTGTGAGCCTCATGATAAAGTCGTAACTCATGCCCCAACTTTTTCGCAATATGCCTGGAATGCATCACTGCTTCAATTGGATTTGATTGAAGTCAAAGACAAGCCAGGATTTGAGATCAATGTCAGAGGACTCATTGATGCATGTCAAAGTTATTCGCCTAAATTGTTAATATTATGTACTCCAAATAATCCGACTGGATCACTTCTATCAAAAGCACAATTACTTGAAATCATTGAACAAACATCATGTTTTATTATGGTGGATGAAGCTTATTTTGATTTTGTGGATCAAGACTATCAAGAGCTAGTGTTATCATCATCACGAATGATTTCATTAAGAACATTTTCAAAAGCATATGGCTGTGCAGGCATACGATTTGGATATGGCATAGGACAAATGGAAGTGATTGAAAAACTTAATCAATCACGTCAACCTTACAATGTGAATGCAATCACTCAAGTGTTAGCTCAAGTGCTTCTTGATGAGGAAGAATTGATTCAAAATCAAGTGAAGCAAATGCTTGCAAACAAAGAAAAGATAATTAAAGTATTAAAAGAGATTGGATGCACCCTTGCACCATCCACAGCCAATTTTATCTTCTTTACTCATCCACACATGGATGAATTAGAGAGTAAACTCTTTGATGCAGGGTTTGCCATTAAAAGCTTTGCATCAAATCCACTCACATCAGGATATGCTCGGATGAGTATTCCTGATGAAGATGCATGCCCAATGCTTATACAAGCATTAAAAGGAGAACACACATGAATCCAATCATTATAAAGAGAACAACATTAGAAACCGATATTACACTCACATTTAATTTGAGAGGCGAAGGACGTTTTCAAGGAACATCCAACATTGGTTTTTTTGATCATATGTTGACACTACTGTGCAAACATGCGAGTTGGGATATTCACCTCTGTATGCAAGGAGATCTTCAAGTGGATGATCATCATAGTATTGAGGATGTTGGTATTGTATTAGGGATGGCTTTGGCCAAGGCACTAGAAGATAAAACCTCATTATCACGATATGGGGATGCATTCCTACCGATGGATGAAGCTTTAGCCCATGTGATTGTCGACATCAGTGGACGATCTACTTTTGTGTATGATGTAAAGCTTGATAAAGTGATGTTAGGGAATATGAGTTCTGAAATGGTCAAAGAGTTCTTTAAGGCGATTGCTCATCAAGCTGCTTTAACGCTTCACATGAGACTACTGTATGGGGATAATACTCATCATTGTGTCGAAGCTTTGTTTAAAGGATTTGCACAAGCTATGAAAAAAGCATCAACATTTGATTTAAGTATTGTCGGAGTGCTTTCATCAAAAGGAGTCCTATGAGTTCACAATATGTCATGATTGATTATGGAGTAGGGAATGTCTTCTCTTTACTTCATGCCCTTAAAAGAGTGGGTATTGAATGTACATTGACCAGTGATCCTTCTATGATCCAACAAGCCAAAGTTATACTATTACCAGGTGTAGGAGCTTTTGAAGATGCAATGAATCAACTCAAACAACGTCAACTAGATCGTGTACTCAAACAAGTACGACGTGATCAGTGGTTAGTTGGTATTTGTTTAGGGATGCAACTTTTATATGATGTTAGTGAAGAGTTTGGAGTTCATGAAGGATTAGGACTATTAAAAGGTCGTATTATCAAGTTTGAATCTCAAACTTTAAAAATCCCTCACATGGGTTGGAATAAATTATCATCTCATCAAGAAGTTCATCCTTTACTTAAAGACTGTGATCATCAAGCTTTCGTTTATTTTGTGCACTCATATTATGCGAGTGAATGTGACACTGCAACACTTGTTGCGACAAGTGATTATGGGGTTGATGTCCCTGCAATTGTCATGAAAGATAACATTATTGGGTTTCAACTCCATCCTGAAAAAAGTGGGGTGGTAGGGGAACAACTTTTAAAAAATCTTAAGGAGGTGTGTGGATGATTGTTATAGGATCAATGGATTTTTATCAAGGACAAGTGGTTCGCCTTACTCAAGGAGAACTTAACAGTGTTCATCAAGTCAAATCAGATGCCAAAGTATGGTTAAACACACTTCAAAGCCATGGACTACAACGCCTTCACTGTGTCGATCTTGATGGAGCATTTAAATCAGGTCAAAATATTGACATTATTTCCTCAATGATTTCTAATGCTACATGTCCTGTTCAAGTGGGTGGTGGGATTCACAGTATGGAAGCCATTGATTTGTGGATCTCAAAAGGAGCATCCCATGTGGTTTTAGGAAGTGGAGTCTTTACAAGTGAAGGATTACTTGAGAAGGCATTAGAAAAATATGGTGGACAAATCATCGTTGCACTTGATGTGCTCAATGAACAAGTCATGATTCATGGTTGGACTAAGAAAGTAGAAGAAGATTTGTGGAGTATTCTTAAGCGGTTTGAAGCATTAGGTGTTCAAACAATTCTCATGAGTGATGTTAGTAAAGATGGCATGATGCAAGGGTCTAATCTTGATTTATACAAAAAAGTAAGTCAGTTCACAAGCATGAACATTCAAGCCTCAGGAGGAATTAAAACACGTCAAGATGTCTTGGATTTAGTGCCATTCAATCTTATGGGAGTAATTGTAGGAAAAGCTTTTATTCACCAAACTTGTGATCTAGATATCTTAGGAGAAACCTTATGATTTCAAAAAGAATTATTCCATGTCTAGATATTGCGCATGGAAAGGTTGTGAAGGGAATTAGATTTGAGGGTGTTAAAGAGGTGGATGATCCAATCACACTTGCTAAGCGCTATTGTGAGGAAGGAGCTGATGAGTTAGTGTTTTATGATATCATGGCTTCTTATGAGGAGCGAGCATTATTTCTTGATGTCGTGTCTTCAGTTGCTGCTCAAATCAATATCCCATTTATGGTTGGAGGAGGAATCCGCACCCTTGACGATATGCATGCATGTCTTAAAGCAGGAGCAGATAAGATCTCCCTTAATAGTGCAGCGATAGACAATCCAAATCTTATTCAAGCAGGTGCACAACGATTTGGTTCGCAATGTATGGTATTATCAATGGATGTTTTAGTTGAAAATGATGGATTTGTGAGAGTAATGAAAAAAGGTGGACGTGAAGCCACTTCTCTTGAAGCTTTCACATGGGCACAACAAGGAATTGAACTAGGGGCAGGAGAAATTGTTCTTAATGTGATTAACCAAGATGGCACCAAAGAAGGATTTGATGTGAATTTAACTCAAGCTTTTGCATCTAGGTTTTCAGTTCCTATCATTGCCTCAGGAGGTGCAGGACATGCAAAGCATATGGCCGATGTGCTCGTGGCGGGAGCTGATGCAGCTCTTGCAGCATCAATCTTTCATTTTAAGGAAGTAAGTATTCAAGAAGTAAAAGAAGCCGTAAGAAAGGCAGGATGTATCGTGCGATGACACCTTTTGAAAAAAATGAATTAATTCCTTGCATCGTGCAAGATGTAAACACTAAACAAGTTCTTATGATGGCATACATGAATGAAGAGTCTTTTAAACTCACGAAAGAAAGTGGTTTTGCGACATTTTTCTCACGCTCACGTCAATCATTATGGGTCAAAGGAGAAACTTCAGGAAACACATTAAAAGTTGAAAGCCTACAATGGGACTGTGATGAAGATACATTACTTTGTTTAGTCACTCCACATGGACCAACATGTCATAGCGGAAAAGTGAGTTGTTTTGATGAAACCATGAGTGAATTTAAGGCAAGTTCAATCTGGACTCATTTGTTTGATACCATTAAAGATCGCCAAGCCAATCCTAAAGAAGGAGCTTATACAACTTACTTATTTAATAAAGGCCTTGATAAGATGCTCAAAAAGGTTGGAGAAGAAACAGCTGAGATTATAATTGCGTCAAAGAATGAGTCTAAAGATGATTTAATTGGGGAAATTGCAGACTTAGCCTATCATTTAGCAGTTGTCATGGTTGAAAAAGGAGTGACCCTTGAAGAAATCGAAGCAAAACTTACTTCAAGAATAAGATAATTGGACTTTCTTTTGATACAATAAAAGCATAAGAAAGGAGTGTGTTATGGAACTACATCGTCTCATTCCATTTGTGCCAGCTAAAGATTACTATCGATCCTCAGAATTTTATCAAGCGATGGGATTTACGCAACTATTCATTGCGCAAGAATTCTCAGAAATGAAAAGCAATCACCTCAGTTTTTACTTACAAGATTTTTATGTGAAAGAATTAGCGGATAATCTTATGTTTGAAATCAAAGTTGAGCATCTTCATCCATTTCATGATCATATGAAAACTATTGTGGCTGCTTTTCCAGAAGCTAAAGTATCAGACATTGCGACTCGAGATCATGGACTTGAATTCAATATTTGGGATCCTAGTGGGGTGCTATGGGTTGTTGTAGCGGCCAATAAATACGCGTTATGATGTTTGAAGTTGTTAGAAATCTGATTGAAGATGTGAATCAAGAGCAAAAAGAAGCAATTTATAAAGCATACTTGAATCCAGAAAGAACTCATATTAAATCGTGGCCAGCATCGCATAAGAAAGCATGCATTATTATGGAGTGGGTAGGGACATTTTTTAAAGAAGATGTTGTTTATTCTGAAAAAGAAGTCAATGCTATCTTAAAAACTATATTTCCTGACTTTGTCATGATTAGAAGAATGGCTGTGGATATTGGATTATTATCAAGAGAACCTTCCGGTGCAACTTATCGAAAAAGAAGGGGCTGTAACGAAATAAACATTCAGACATGATGTTTATGGAGTGAACAGCTCCTTTTTTGTATTTTCATTTAGTCAATGATGATGTATAGGCATACCTTCGTGTTTGAACTGTTAAAAGAACGAAGTGATTGATTTTTGCGTACACAAAAAGAACTTCCTTTTCAAATAAAGTTAGTTGAGTGCAGTGGTAAGTAGACTTCGCTGTTTTTTCGCGTGATATTTCTTGAGGTTATACCCAATTAACACCAGGGCAATCTCTGTGCAAAC
>JAGXSD010000045.1 GCA_018333955.1 Erysipelotrichia bacterium | reverse complement strand
CGTTTCATCCAGCGCATTAAAGATGATTTTGATATTTTATATCGACGTATGATGAAGTTAACAGATATGTTATTTTGAGAATAAAGTTTACAGGCATAGAAACGAGTGTGAAGTTCATGAGGCAAAAACCGTTGAGTGTGAGTTATAATAGACATGCGAGTGGTGTCCTTTCTATAAAGTGTGGTAACTCTATTTTACGGGATTCCATTCGCTATTCTATTTTTAGTTTGAAAGTCTCACATCAATTGTAACTCTACATATTGTCCTTATACTCCATATGATTTAAACTTCAACGATATGGATGAAGGTGATATTTTTATTGGATACACGAACCAAAACGGCTTCTTTATGACCACTTATGATTGCTTCCCAATTTATGAGGATGTCATACTGTCTGCTGTCTTTACAACCATGGAAGATATAAGTGGCAATGATCAATTGGTTAAATCCAACACCATTGATTTCGCGAGTTTCAAACTTCCTGAAGGATATCTTGAGTCAGAATACTCTTGGCTTGAATATTATGAGTTTTATCGAACACTTTTGATTCTAAATACAGCGTCAATCAATGATTTTTCAACCTATCGAACACAAAACTTTGTATCATATTTAAGTCGATTAAATCATGTTGGGGTTCAATACTTCTACATTAAACCGCAAGTGTTATACTTCAGTTCAGGAAATCCATACCCATATACTTCATCACTCAGTTTCTATGGTGACTTTGAAGAGGGAATGGAGGTTCAATTTAAGATTCCAGAAGAACTTCAAGGATTTACCAATTACCGCTTATTCCATCTTGATGAAGATCAAGATACGCTCATTGAGACTACCTTAGACACCACAACATGGATTCTCACCTTTAAGTCACATCGCTTTTCACCTTATGCCTTAATCTATGATTTGCCAACAGGTGAACCGATTCCAGATACAAATGGTCCAGTGAATATGGGATTATTCTTAATCTTAGCAGGGATCATGTTGCAGCTCATTGATCGTAAACTCAAAGCCTAATGCATCACCACACCTTCGGGTGTGGTTTTTTGATGAGTACCTCAAGCATAATAAAATCAACTAATTATATCTGAAACGATGTTTTCATGATGAGTAATCGGTTATTTTAGGTTGTTCATGCGGATTCACATTGTCCAAGTGAATGATTCATGATATTATGGATACACTGTTGAGGTAGATGTTATGGATCAAAACGAAAAAAAACAGAAGACATCTCTTGATTTTGATAAAATCAAAGAAGTAAAAGTTAAAATGGATCTTTACAATCCAGGTTCCCATAAAGAGAAACTAGCAAAAGGATATAAAGGCTTTAAACTTAGAAAGCAACACTCTAAGTAAGTAAAAAATTGACCACTAAACGTTTTATTTTCAATAAAAAAGGCACATTATAGTGCTTTTTATTTTTATGTGGTTCATTATCGTATGTCGTTGCTTGTCTTCATTTTGTTCTTCACGTATTGTATAAGTGTGAGGTGACACCATGAGCTATCCATTAAAACGATTAAACCCCATCCACGATCCAAAAACCAATGGTGAGATAGCTCATGAGATCCTCATGGCGATAGAGACTGAAACTTTTAAATTTGTATGGTTATTGCCACTATCTTGTGCTATTGTATTAAACAAGGCGATATCCTATGAATGTTTGTCTATGAAAGAGCAATGTGTGTTATCACTCATGCATCGTCTCATTCAACGCAAACCACAAACACCATCATGGGTTAACATCTTAATTGAAACAATTTTTTATGAAATCATAGAAGAAGAGGAGCATGTTGATGATTATACCTAAAGTGATTAAACCTGAAATGAGCCGCCATGCTCATGATATCACAGCGTTCTTTGCAGGAGCGCATGTGGATCAACTCATTGAAATTGCCTTTGAAAAGCAACCAATTTTAAAAGAAGCTTATGATCAACTCAACTTAAGAGAGCATATGTTTCGCTTAGACATTTTTGATAAACCTGATTTACTCATTCGTATTCATCATATGTTAGGCATCTTTAGATCTGCGATGTTTGTCTTGCATGACGATGCTGAAAGCATGAGTGATGAACATCTTAATGCTTGTATTTCAGTGTATGAACACATTCAAAGAGAAGATCCTAATCTATTCGCTATCTTTGATTTTGGATGGGTGAGTACAATCGATGTTGATTTGTTTAGAGACGAATTTGATGCTGGGGTACTTACGATGAATCATCGTCTTCAAATCAAAGAGTTATATAAACTCATCATTGCATTGAGTATCCAATTCATCAATGATTATGAAGAAGATTACTTGCTTACACTCCCTGAAGTCGTATTAACATCCTTGAACTAGGATGTTTTTTAATGCCTCGGTAAGAAGAAAATATGGTATAATTTGACTATGATTTGGATTAAGAAGCCTCATTTCGCATCAATTCTTGCAACCCTGGTGTGGGTTCTCTTTATTTTCTCATTTTCATTTCAAAACGCAGTGGATTCTTCTTTAGCAAGCTCTCGTTTAGCTACGTTTCTATTAAACTTCACACAACAGTTCATCCCTAATCATCCCTTTGAACTTCATGATTTTGTCGTATTCGTTCGTAAAGGGGCTCATTTTGTTAATTTCTTAATTCTAATGATTTGTGTTTTAAGTGTTACGATTTCAAATGTGAAGCATCCCATATTGATTTCCCTTCTTTTTTGCCTTCTAATTGCAATCATGGATGAAAGCATTCAACTTTTTGTGGCTGGTCGCTCAGCACAACTTAGTGATATTGTGCTCGACATGGCTGGTGCCATCTTTGGAATGTTATTATGGCTTGGTGCAAAGAAAGGACGTGATATCATTCATGGTTCTTAAAATATTCATAAGTTTCTTTAAGGTAGGTTTATTTACCTTTGGTGGGGGATATGCCATGCTTCCAGTACTTATTGATGAAGTTGTTAAACGACGTCAATGGTTTAGTGAAGATGATGTCCTTGAAGGATATGCAATGGCTCAACTGAGTATGGGTATTATTGCGATCAATACCACCACACTGATTACGGCGCGCAAATTCTCGCGCTCATTAGCGCTCGTGGCTGCTTTCGCCACCATGTTACCTTCAATCATCATTTTAACCATCATTGGATTAGTGCTGAATAGTGTTGAAATCAATCAAATGTTTTATGTCATTTTCCTTTCCATTCAAATTGGTGTTGGTGTTCTTATTGGATACACCTTAATTGGCCTTATTCAAAAATCAACTCTTAATCGTTATGGTTGGGCTTTACTTGGACTGGTTGTCGTCTTGTTTCTTGGCTTTAAAGTGTCATCACTTATGATTGTGGCTTTAAGTATCGCATTGAGTGCCATAGGAGGTCATCATCTATGATTATCAACCTCTTTATACGCTTTTTACTGATTGGAACCTTTACGATTGGAGGGGGACTCGCGACGATTCCTCACCTCATTGAGTTAAGTCAAACCACTGGTTGGTTTAGTGAATCCTTTCTTATGACGATGATTGCGATTTCTGAATCGACTCCTGGACCTATTGGTATCAATATGGCTACGGTGGTCGGTGTTAAGATTGCGGGGTTATTTGGAGGTTTAGTTGCTTCAATTGGGGTGTCTTTATCGGGTGTGCTATTAATGCTTATGATTGCGCCATCACTGAGTAAGTATCGCAATAATCGCATCGTAATACGGATTTTAAAAGGATTAAAGCCTACCATGATTGCACTTATTCTTTCTTCCGCATTCCTTTTGTGGGCTAGAACCATCACTGATTTGTTCTTACATCCGATCTTAATCGGGTATGGAATTCTTATGGTCACCCTTCTAAGTGCCTTATTAGGTAGATTTCAACTAAAATCATATCAAATCATTCTGATTAGTGCTTTATGTGGATGGGGTTTAAGCTTTATACTATAACTACATAAGTTAGAAAGAGGGTTATTATGTTCGGTTTAATTGCTGGGATTGTTGCGGGGGGTGCTTTCGTTGGATTCAATATCTGGGAAAAGATGAAGTTTACTAAAATGAATAATCTACTTAAGGAACAATATAAGTTTGTCCAAATGATTGATTCAAGTAAGAATGCTGTGCTCTTTAATGCCTTAATGGCTGGGATTGCGGTGGCTCTAGGAGTGATCAATGTGGATGACTTGACCAACATTGGGATTTCTATTGCGCTTATTTCTGCTTTCTTTGGAAACATCTTAGCCGCGAAAACGCATCGTCAAGTTTTATTCTTTGAAAAGGGGTTTTCTTTAGATGGGGTATATACACGATTTAAATCCATTCAAAGTATTACACCGATTAAAAAAGGGAAACAATATAAAGTTTTACTTCTCAATCAAAACAGTGTGGTGCTTGATAAAGCCGCAGTCGCTGTTTTAGAAGAACTACGTAAGAAAAAAGGATAAATCATGCTTCAAAGTCGATTGATTGCGAAACGACCTTCATTCTCGAGTGTGGATGAGCATATTGCTCAGATCATTTTAAGCATGCCTTATGATGCGAATTTAACCTCCACCTCATTAGCATCATTATGTGAAGTCTCCCAATCAACCATCGTTCGCTTTGCTCAGAAACTTGGGTATCCTTCATTTCGTGAGTTCTTATCAGATTATGTGGCCTATAAACTATCACAACCAATTCCTTTAAATGCTTCGTCCCAACTCAAGATTTCTAGTACACAAGCTAACATTGATTATATCGACGCTCATGCTAATTCACTACATGGAGCATTTCACATCTTGTGTGAAGCAAAGCGTCTGTATGTCGTTTATGATTATGAATCAGTCCATGGGGCTGAAATCATGGCGTCAACATTTCAAGATTATGGTGTGGATACTCAGTGTATTGCATTTCATGAACTCACTAAGCTTAAGGATGGACAAGTGGGTGATGTGGTGGTGTTTTGCGAAACCCAACATAGCACTCAGCTTTTAGAATCTGTCTTATTAAGTAAACATGCGCAAGTGCATACACTCTTAATCACTCAAAAAGTGAATAGTCCATTATCAGATTACACTCAACATATCATTCATACGATGCCATCGCAGCGAGATCCCTTACATACACGACTCGAGTATGTGAGTGGATGCCTTCAAATTCTAGTGCACTGGATTGCGTATTGTGAGGCGAATGCTCCTGCATTAATTGAAGCTCGATTAGCCTTTAAAGCACGTTTAAAAGCGATTTCTGCGCTTGCGAAGCATAAAGCCTTGGAATAGCTTTGGATACGCTTGACATTTATTTATTTGTGGTATAATAGAGGTACATTGATTAAGTTTTGCGCTCATCTTTTTTATGTCTTGAAGATGGTTCACGGGACTTTTTTTATTCTATCAAACAATGGATACGGTGAAATGAATTATGGACAAAATTACTTATCGTGGAAAAACGTACATTAAAATTAAACAAGATTGGTATTCTGATTTAGGAGCGAAGCAACCGCTTAAAATTGCGGTGGAACTTGATGCATTATTTCATGAGCAAATGCTTCATCAATCAGCCAATCTCATTGATTTGATTGATCAAGGTCGACACTATGTCACGATTGGTCAACCGAAGAAAGCTTTTGACATGTTTTCAAGTGCGACAACCTTAGCTCTTCAAACCCAAGATGTTAATCAACTATGGGTTGTCTTGCCACGTTTTGTGCAAGTGGCCATAAGTTTAAATCAGGTTGAGGAAGTTTGGACGTTACTCAAATCTTTTGAAGATCAAGAATTCTTAAAAGAACAACCGCATTTTAAAACAGCTTTAGCAACCCTCGCTTTATCATATGAACTTCCACAAGAAGCCTTTAATTATGTCTTAGAAGCGACATTACTATTTAAAGTTCAGAAAAAGAAAATGAGTGATGAAGCCATGATGGTCTGGTCAAATCTTAAGAAAAACTTCCCTGATATTTATAAGCAGGTGGGAGATAAACTTAAAGCGGAGAAAAGTCCACTATGAATCATCAACTCTTTGAAAAAGTATTAACATCCAAGTCACTTAAACGTAATCTACTTGTGCATATCGCACTTCCAACACGCATAGATGGACCTTTACAAGGAATACTATTCCATGATGGTCAAAATGTGTGGGATGATGAACAAGCCTCATTTGGAGTGTCATGGGGTTTAAAAGACGCCATTGATTTTAATGAACACCAAATATGTGTTGTGAGTGTATCGTGTGCTCCTGGGATGGAGCGCTTAGATGAGTATTCAAAGTTTGTGGATGAAACCCTCATTGGGAAAACTGAGTGGATTACTCGTCACACTGGTGGCAAAGCTGATTTATACTTAAAAGAGCTTGTGGAAGTGATTCTTCCATTTTCAAATACCTTTGCGAACATCAAACCAACTTGGATGATGGTGGGTTCAAGCATGGGTGGAGTCATCTCTTTAACCGCCATGATTGAATATCCTCATGTGTTTACGAAGATTGCGGGATTATCCAATGCATTCTGGTTTGCGCAAGAGACGTTTCTTAACTATGTTAAAGCGGCTGAACTGAATCTTTATCATCATGTGTATCTTGATGTAGGAACTCATGAGAGTGGCATTCAAAACGAGAATAGCGCGTATATTGACTCTAATGTCGATATTGCCCAGGCTTTACTTCAAAAACCTTTAGGATCACTGTCCTTTGTGAGAGTGTTTGAAGGAAAGCATCATGAATCTGATTGGCGAAAACGTATTGGTTCCATCCTTATTGAATTATTAAAACGATAAAACATAGTGAATCTCATTCATTATGTTTTTTTTATGCTCAAAAAGCTTTAAATCCTTGTTTTAATGCGTAAAAGTATAGACTTATGTGCACAATATTGGTAAAATGGTGGTAGAAAGTGGGACAAAGTGTCATAAAGTGGTGAATCTCATGTTCATGGGAGAATATGCACATCAACTTGATAATAAAGGTCGTCTCATCATTCCTGCGAAGTTTAGGGAAGTGCTCGGCGATAAAATGGTCATCAATCGTGGATTAGATGGTTGTTTAAATGTGTATTCACTGGCTTCATGGGAACTGATCTTAACTCAACTTAAACAACTCCCAACCACAAAGAAAGAATCTCGTATGTATATGCATATGATGACTGCTAAAGCTGCTTTAGTTGAAGTCGATAATGCAGGTCGAGTGTTACTTCCTTCATCTCTTATTCAAGAAGCAGGCTTAAGTAAAGCATGCGTTATTGTCGGGGTTGTGGATCATTGTGAGATTTGGAGTGAAGAGCGCTGGTCAGCCTACTATGATCATGCGAGTGAGTCCTTTGAAACCATTGCTGAGTCCCTTACTGATTTCTTGATATGAGTCAATACCATATCCCGGTGATGCTGAAAGAGTGCATCCAAACATTAAATATTGATCCTACACAAACCTATGTGGATGCGACCTTTGGTCGCGGGGGTCATTCTCAAGAAATTCTAAAACAACTAACCACAGGACGTCTTATTGTCATCGATCAAGATTTAGATGCGATTGCTGAGGCAAAAAAACTTGCTCTAAAACATTCAAATCTGATTGTTGTGCATGATAATTACTCCTCGTTAAAAAATATCTTAACCGACTTAAATATTCCTTGTGTTGCAGGCATCCTTGTGGATTGTGGAGTCAGTAGCGTTCAACTTGATGAAGGGGAGCGAGGCTTCTCATATCGCTTTGATGCACCTCTAGATATGAGAATGAATCAAACACAAAAGCTAAATGCTTATGACATTGTGAATACTGCTCCAGCAGGGGAATTACTTCGTATTTTATACACCTATGGTGAAGAAAAGCACGCTAAGATGATTGTTCGTGGAATTATGAGAGCTCGTGAACAACAACCCATTGAAACAACATTACAACTTGTGGATGTCATCAAATCATCATTACCCAACAAAATCCTCAAACAAGTGGGTCATCCCGCTAAACAAACATTTCAAGCCATCCGGATTGCGGTGAATCAAGAACTAGAACACTTAGAATCCTTCTTAACTCAAGCCACTGATGTCTTATGTCCAAAAGGAGTCTTAGTAACCTTAACCTTTCATTCACTCGAAGATCGCTTAGTGAAACAACATTTTAAATCATTAAGCACACCTCCTAAAACGAATAAACGATTACCAGAAAGTCATGTACAGCTAGAGTACACGACCTTAACTAAACAACCTATGATTGCGGATGAACAAGAACTTATGGATAATCCACGATCAAAAAGTGCTAAACTACGAGCCATTCAAAGGCTCTAAAGGAGAAGTTCATGAAACGAAGAATAGTAAAGCGAAAAATTCGTTTAGGTCGCATCTTTGTGATCATTCTTTTCTTAGTTTCATTAACGGCTAAATATATTGTGGAACCGATTTTTATTCGTACTATCCAAACGCAAATGTCGATTGAAATTCAACGCTATGAGCGTTCCATGACAGCGCTTAAGCGTGAAAACGAAGCATTGACAATTGACATTCAGCAATTATCTCATTATGCTCGTATTGTAGCTATCGCAAGGGAAAGTGGATATGAACGCTCGCACACCAACATCATCACCATCGGCAAGAACGATTAAACGTAAACGCATTAAACTGAATATGACCAATGTTTCGATGGTGATATGGTTTACTGTGTTTTTTATTGCGATCAGTGCCATCAGTTTCAATGTGTTTGTGCTTACCATTATGGGTATTCATACGCATTCCAACATTAACATTGCGGACATTGCGAAACAGGTGCACATTAAAGAATCCATGCTTCCAGCCATTCGAGGTCAGATTTTAGATCGTCATGGAGAAGTCATTGCGGAAGATGTGACCACCTATAAACTTATTGCGTATTTATCACCTAATCGCAAAGGAATTAATAATCAACCTGCGTATGTTGTGGATAAAGAAGCCACGGCTAAAGCCTTAGCCCCTATCCTCAATACAAGTGAAGCAAATATCCTTGAATTATTATCACGAAATCTATTTCAAACCGAACTTGGTACTGCAGGTCGTAATTTAAACTTATCGCAAAAACAAGCCATAGAAGCATTAAATCTACCTGGATTAGCTTTTGAAACGACTCAATCACGACATTATCCTTTAGGCGTTTTCGCATCTCATCTTATAGGTATTGCCCAATATGATCAAAACCTAAGAATGATTGATGGTAAGACTGGGATTGAATTGACTCTTAATCCATTTTTAAGAGGCATTAATGGTTCTGTGCGCTATCAAAGTGATGCTGCTGATTTTATCTACAAAGACATGCTTTATGAAGAAACACTTCCAACTCATGGAGCTAATGTTATCTCAACATTAGATCGTGGTATTCAAGAAACACTCGAATTATCCCTTGCCCAAACCATGCAGGAACATAATGCTTCCATGGCTTTTGCGATGGTCATGAATATCCAAACCGCAGAAATATTAGGATATGGTCATACACCAAGTTTTGATCCGAATCGACTTAATATTGAGTCATATGTGGATCTTAATGCACAGTCCAATATTGAACCAGGCTCAGTGATGAAAACCTTACTATGGGCTTCAGTCATTGAACAAGGTCTTTATGATCCTAATATCACAATACCTAGCCGTGTATTTTATATGGGCATATCCAATGGTCTACCCACTTGGTTACCAAATAGTACCGGTTCATATGCGACCGTACGAAACTTTAATCGTGTGGATCATGGACTTGTTAACTTCAATCGTGGGTTTGAATTATCCCTCAATACGTCAGTGGCGGTGTTATTAACCGATTATATCCACCCATCATCATATATCGCTACACTAGAACAACTATCCCTCTTTAGAAACCTCAATATTTACGGTTTACGCAGTATCAATGGTCAATTGATTGCTCGCTATCCCATTGAAATGATTACCTTAGGATTTGGTCAAGGAAGTACAGTGGTCCCTATCAATATGCTTTCAGCGTATCAAGCCCTCCTGAATGATGGACAACATATCCAACCTTCGATTGTGAAACAAGTGGTGGATCCATCCACCGGACAAGTGGTGTATGAACAATCGCCAACACTTCTAAATCAAGTGTTTTCACCATCCACCACCGCTCAAATGATTGAATTACTTCGTGGTGCGGTAGTAAATGGCACTGGTCGTTCCTATCAAATCGAAGAAGCAAATATTATTGGAAAAACAGGAACATCACAACTTCCTTCCCCAACTGGAGGATATAAAACGGATGAGTATATGTATTCCTTCATTGCAGCGCTTCCTTATGAAAACCCACAATACTTAATGTATTATGCCTTTAGCGCTAAAGATGCGAAAGGGGGGCATCAACGTGTGGATGCTCAAAAAGCCTTATTAAGAAAGATTGCCGTTTCTATGAATGTTTCACAGGAACAAAGTTCGAGTGAAACAACCATCATTCATGTCCCATCCTTTGTGAACCAAAGTGTGGCCCGCTTTAATGCATTTGCTTTAGAACACAAGTTAAAAACCCTGGTCCTAGGTGAGGGGAATCAGATTACGCATTTATCCATTGCGCCGAACTCTAAAGTCTTATCCTCTTCCCTCATACTTGCGCAAACCAATGCGCCCCTCACCACGATGCCTTATGTGATCGGGTTAAGCGTTAATGAAGCTTTACATCTTGCTCGCTTTGCATCGTTAGATATGGAAATCCTTGGAGAAGGAATGATTGTTTCATCAAATATTGCGTTTAATGAACCAATCAATGAGAAAATTATTCTTACAGCCAAGAAGCCATGATACAATAGTGCAAATGGAGGCAATTATGGCATTTTTCCTTAGTTTAGGTTTCGCATGGATGATTTATCCTATCTTTATTCAAATCCTTAAAAAAATGCAAATCGCTCAACATGTGAGTGAATTTGCGATTGAAACATACAAAACAAAACAACGCACTCCTATCTTTGGAGGAGTGGTTTTTTTGCTTGTCGCGAGTGCTGTAAGTATTTTTGTAAGTTTTCCAAATGCGCTTGATGTGCGCTTCTTCAGTGTCATCCTTCACACCCTTCTTTTTGCATCCATTGGATTAGTGGATGATATTAAAATCATTAAAGAAGGAAAAAATGATGGTTTATCAGGGAAAACACGATTACTCTTTCAAACCTTATTCGCCATATCATTTGTGGTGTTCACCTTAGATGCATCTCCCATTCCATTTTTTGGGTTAACTTTAACTTTACCACTTTGGTTTTTAATCCCAGTACGCGTCTTTATGATTGTTGGAAGCATTAATGCCTTTAATATCACCGATGGTATGGATGGTTTATCGGCAGGATTAGCACTTTTCGTATTAAGTGGTTTAACCATCATTGCATTAACACAAGAAGCTCAACTTATTGTCTTCATCTTTGCCTTACTTGGATCACTTATGGCTTTTCTGATATTTAACTTCGCACCTGCTAAAATTTTCATGGGGGATGTGGGAAGTTATGGTTTAGGGGGAGCACTCATCATGATTGGGATGGTTTTAAATCATGAAATTGTCTTTATCGTGCTTTATAGTGTGTATTTAGTTGAGATTGTGTGTGTCATTATCCAACAAGTGGCCGTCCGTGTGTTTAAGCGTCGGGTATTCTCCTATACGCCGATTCATTATGCCTTTGTCTTAAAAGGCATGAAAGATGTGAAGGTTGTGCTTATGTTCTACGCTTTTGGGGCACTAAGTTTAGGTCTAGGGCTCATTCTTTTTGCGCTTGGAGGTTTCTAATATGGCTTTAAAAGCACTAATTCTAGGTGGAGCTCGTAGTGGCTTTGCGGCATCAAAACTGGCTTGTTCTAGAGGCTATGACGTCATTCTCATGGATGAAGCGATCATTGAGCAACCATCGTTTACCCATCCTAATCTGACAATTCTTGATGGAGGATTTAGAGAAGACATCCTTAATCATGATTTTGATGTGATTATTAAAAACCCAGGGATTCCATACACTCATCCATTTGTCGTAGCCTGTGAGAAAAAACAACCCATTTATAATGAAATTGAATTTGCTTGTTTTTTTGTGCCTCAGTATACACTATGTGCCATTACCGGTACGAATGGTAAAACCACCACCACCGAAGTGTTAGGGCATATCTTTAAAACATGCACCCCTTTTGGTATTAGTGCTGGAAATAATGGTGTTCCATTAAGTCAAGTGGTCCTTGATCATCCTTATGATCCAATGATGGTGTCTTGTGAGATAGCCGCCTTTCAACTCTTAGACACGCATACTTTTAAACCTAAAGTTGCGACGATCCTTAACTTAACTCCTGATCATCTTGATGTGTTTCCGTCTACTGTTGAATACTATCAAGCCAAATGGCGTATCGTTTCAAATCTTGATGAAACGGACACGTTTATTCTTAATATTGATGATGAAAATATTATGAATAGCAAACCTAAAGACTTTAAATGCAAGGTGCTTACAATCTCCCTCACTCAAGATGCGGATATTATGGTGATGGGTCATAAAATTATTATGAATGGTCGGGTCATCTTTTCAAAGGATGAAGTCCCACTGGAGGGAAGCCACAATTTATTCAATGTGATGGTTGCGGCTGCGATGGCGATTGTGGTGGGTGTTGAACCTATGAAGCTTTCAAAAGCGATCTCATCATTTAAAGGAGTACCTCATCGTATTGAATATGTGAACACGATTCATGGGGTAAAAGTGTATAACGATTCAAAAGCCACGAATGTGGAAGCAACGATTGTGGCTTTAAAAGCTTTTGACCATCCCATACATTGCATTATGGGTGGGTATGATAAGCATTTACCCTTTGATCTTCTTAAAGACTATGAATCAAAGATTGCTTCACTTGTAGTGTATGGTGAAACCAAACATCAACTTAAGGCATTATTTCCACAAGCCATTGTGGTGAACACAATGGCTGAAGCGCTTCATGAATCACTTAAAATTGCGAAACCAAAAGAAGTCATTGTGCTTAGTCCAGCGTGCGCAAGTTATGATCAATTTAAGAATTTTGAAGATCGGGGAGACCAGTTTAAAGCTTTAGTGAATAACTTGGCCACCTCACGGTAAAAAAGATACACTTTTAATCATTTTTCCTTTATAATAGTTAAGCAAGTGGTGAGGTTATCATGAATTATACCAACGACAAGCGAGTTACGCTCGCTCTTCTATTGAAAGCAAATGCCTTATGTGATCAAGGGGCTCATGAAGTGAGTGCCGCTGATGTGGCTTTGACTTGTGCAATAAAATGGAAACATCATCCACCACAACATTTGCATGAAGCAGTGAAAGATATCTTTGAAGTGAAACTTGAAGATGTGGTGAAAGTGCTTATGCATCACGCGATCAAACAAGGGGTGAATTCTCACCTACAGGATTATGAAGATTTACTTGGAGGCAACGTATGAACGTTAAAAAATTAAGATTGTCTATCTTCTTTACGACCATCATGGCCATTGTGGCTTTGGTGGTAACTTTTGGTCCATCCATTCGTAACGATATGACATTAGGATTAGACTTACAAGGTGGATTTGAAATTGTTTATGAAGTGACACCACTTAATAACAGTACTTCTCTTCCTTCGATGAGTGCAGTGGCTCGTGCCGTATCTAAGCGTGTTGACGTCTTAGGGGTTTCTGAACCACAAATTATTATTGAAGGGGATAATCGTATTCGTGTTCAGCTTGCGGGTGTAAGTGATCAAGATACAGCTCGTCGCATTATTTCAGCATCAGTCAATCTTGAATTTAGAGATGTGAATGATAACTTATTAGCGGATGCAACCATACTTACTGAAGGTGGAGCATCACTTTCTTTTGATAGTGGTAAACCCATTGTCTCATTAAAGATTGCGGATAAAGATAAATTCTTTGAAATCACTGATAAAGTTTCAAAACTTTCAAGTGGCAACAACTTACTTGTGATTTGGCTTGACTTTCAAGAAGGCGATAGCTATCGTGCAGAAGCCGCTAAATCTAATCCTAAATACATTTCAGCCGCAACAGTCCGTCAAGGCTTTAGAAGCGATGTGGTGATTGAAGGTGGATTTACCGAAGCCAGTGCTCGTGAACTTGCGGATTTAATTAACTCTGGATCACTTCCAGTACGTATGAATGAAATTTTCTCAAACGCAGTGAGTGCTGAGTTTGGGTTAGAAGCTTTTGAAAAAACCATCGCAGCGGGTCTAGTTGGGGTACTTCTAGTTATGTTAGCCATGGTCGTGGTGTATCATGTCCCAGGCATTGTGGCCGCCTTTATGTTAGCGCTGTATGTGTTAGTGGTCTTCACGCTGTATAACTCATTGGGTGGGGTATATACCTTACCAGGCATCGCAGCCTTACTCCTTGGGGTAGGGATGACGGTCGATGCGAACGTCGTGACTTTTGAGCGAATTAAAGATCAGTTATACTTAGGAAAACGTCTTGAAACAGCGGTTGATGAAGGTCATCGTTTAGCGTTTTGGACGATTTTTGATAGCCAATTTACAACCTTTATCTCAGCCACTGTCATGTATTTACTTGGCACAGGGGCGATTAAAGGCTTTGCGACGATGTTGATGGTGACGGTTTTAACAACCCTCCTTGTCAACGTATTCATTACAAAATTCTTATTAAGACAACTTGTTTTATCAGGTAAGTTTACGAACTTAACCTTATTTAAAGTGAAAAAAGACATGATTCCTGATTTATCAAAAGGGGAAGAACGTCGCTACTTTGGTGGTTTTGAAAAGATTGATTTCGTGAAGATTTCACGCAAATTTATCTTGGGTTCATTAGTTGTCCTCATTACAGGGGGAGCGTTTGGCTTATTTAACTTAGCAACTTCAGGTGACTTCTTAAACTTCGGGGTTGATTTCGCTTCAGGAACCAAGATTACGGTTACATCCGATGAAGGATTTGATACGGCGACACTTCGTCAACAATTCGCACAATTTGGATATGATAATATTCGTGTTCAATTTGCAGGGGATAATACAGCGTATGTCACTACCCGTGAAACTGAAAGTAGTGAGAACTTACAAGCACTCAAGGGCTATATTTTACGTACCTACGGACATCCTGCGAATGATGTCGTGGTTACCCCAGTTATCGGACGTGAACTTGCACTTTCCGCCGTCATCTTGTCCTTAGTCGCATGGCTACTCATGTTAGGATATATTACCTTTAGATTTGAAATTGACTATGCGATTGGTACCATTGTCGCCTTAGTGCATGATATTGGAATCGTATTCGCTTTATTCGCAATCTTTAGACTTGAATTCAATATCGAACTCATTGCGGTCATCTTGGCGATTATTGGATATTCAGTGGATGACACCATCGTGGTGTTTGATCGTATTCGTCATACGCTTAATAATTACCCTAAATCAGTACTTCACGTGAAAGACTACATTTACATTGTGAATGAAGCCATTGCGGAAACGTTATTTAGAAGTATTTTCAATACCTTCACCACAGTATTACCAATTCTTGCGCTTTTAATCCTTGGAAGCCGTGAAATTTTCAACTTTAACATTGCCATGGTCTTTGGTCTTACAGCGGGAGCATACTCATCCATCTTCATTGCGGCGATCGTGTGGTTATGGCTCAAACAACACCGCAAACCAAAAGCCCAAAAAGTCAAAACTCGCAAAAAAGAAGATCTTGATGAAATGACCATCATTGGTATTAATGATTAAAAGGGAGTTTCTCCCTTTTTCTTTTTCACTATGAACATTACATTACCCCCCCTTAAAACCCCATTAGCGCAACTGCTAAGTGAAAAGATGCTCACGACGCATCACGCTTTTTCGCTGCGTCAACCGTGTATTTTTGACATCCATCACATTAGTGTACTCCAATCCATTCAAGCATTACTTGAACATGCAAGTCAAACAAATCAAAAAGTATTTATTGCGGGAGATTATGATGCGGATGGACTTTGTTCCACAGCAATGATGGTTTCTTTATGTAAAGCACTAAATCTTCAAGTCGGTTATTACATCCCACATCGCATCGATGAAGGATATGGGCTTAAACCTCCCATTGTGAAACAAGCCCTTGAGAAAGGTTATGACCTCTTTATATGTGTTGATAATGGAGTCAGTGCTTTTGAGGCTTTAGAGCTACTCAAAGAGGCTTCAAAACAAGTTGTGATTATTGATCATCACACGATCACTCAACCCCTAGAAGTAAAGGCTTTGCTTCATCCTACACTCCTTGATGCTGAATACACGTCCATGTGTACAAGTGGGTTAGTATGGCTATTGGCAAAGTATTTAAATCAAGATAATGACTTTATGATTCAATGTGCTGGTGTGGCCACCATTGCGGATATGATGCCACTTCATCATGTGAACCGCTATCTAGTGGTCAAAGCCATTGAATCCATGAATCAAGCCATGATTACACCATTTGCGCTATTGCTCAAAAAACAAAGTGTGAATGAAGAAGATTTAAGTTTTCAACTGATTCCGAAAATTAATGCGATAGGGAGGATGTCTGAACTTGCGAATGCGAACACGATGGTCAATTATCTATGTTCTACGGACTTAAATTCAATGGTACGTTATGCCACGCAGGTTGAAGACATCAATGAACAACGAAAAGTTTTAACGAAAACCATGTCCGCCTCAGCCTTAGCTCAAGCGCAAGGGGATGATCACTTTAAATTCATTGTTTCTGATGAGTTTCATGAAGGCATTGTTGGTTTGATTGCGAATCAAATCATGCGTCAAGTTAACACCAATGTTTTTGTCGGGGTGAAGAAGGCGGATTCAATAAAAGGGTCCATGCGCTCTCATAATGTGCATCTTGTGGATTTAATTCAACCCTATGAGCATTTATTGATGCATTTTGGAGGTCATGCGAAAGCGGCTGGACTTGAGATTTCACATGAGCATTTTGAGAGCTTTAAAGCTCATATTCTTGAAGATATGAAAGATCATCCACCGCTCATGCAAAGTGATGAGGCGTTAGTGATTGATCCAACTCTCATTACCTTAGATTCAGTCATTGAGTTTGAATCACTTCGTCCCTTTGGGATGGGTTGGGAAAAACCGAGTATTAAACTTGAAAAAGTTAAACTTAAATCCATCACTCCACTTAAGGGAGGACTAAGCAAAGCAACAATCTTCACCCAAGCTAATGTCTTAGAAATCTTTGCCTTTGACCCAACTTTTTCACAGTGTGTTGTGGGGCAGCTTTTGGACATTGAAGGCACCTTAGGAATCAATGCATACATGGGTTCAAAATCCGTGCAAATCACATTAACTGCGTTTAAACCGTGCCAAGAGCACACATTTTAGTGTATAATACACCTATCCTGGAGGACATTATGAATTTAAAAAATTATATTGCGGAAATCAAAGATTTCCCACAAGCTGGTATTTTATTTAGAGATATTACCCCACTGATGGGTGATGGTGCAGCATTTAAGTATGCCACCGATGAAATGATTGAGTTTGCGAAGCAAGTTCATGCGGAGATTATTGTGGGACCTGAATCTCGTGGATTTATCTTTGGATGCCCCGTGGCGGTTGCTTTAAATACTGGATTTGTACCAGTACGTAAACCTGGAAAGTTACCTCGTGAAACTGTAAGTTTCAAATACGACTTAGAATATGGCAGTAATGAACTGCATATTCATGCGGATGCGATTAAGCCGGGGCAAAAGGTATTAATTGTGGATGATCTGCTTGCGACCGGAGGCACTGTTGAGGCAACGATTAAACTTGTTCAACAACTTGGTGGTGTTGTGGTCGGTTGTGCATTCCTTATTGAGTTAGAAGACCTCCATGGCCGTGAAAAATTATCAGGAGTGCCTATCTTTACATCCTTAACCTACTAAGATAGGTTCAAAGTGAGGGGTTCATGCATGAGCGTGTAATTCAACTACAAGATGCTTTAAAGCATAAAATCTCACAATACATTGTGAGCGAAAAAGACATTGCTTTAATTGATAAGGCAATGGCTTTTGCGATTGAAAAACACGAAGGACAAGTACGAAAAAGTGGTGAACCTTACTCCACCCACGTCCTTGAAGTAGCGCTTTTACTCTCACAACTTCGCGTTGGTCCATCTACGATTTGTGCTGGATTACTTCATGATACCTTAGAGGATTGTGGTGTCAGTAAAGATGAAATTAAAAAGCAGTTCTCAAGTGATATCGCCACCTTAGTGGAGTCGGTCACGAAGATTGGTAACTTATCTTTCAAAGATGAAAAAGAATATTTGGCGGCCAATCATCGTAAGATTTTTATTGCGATGGCGAAAGATATTCGTGTTATTTTAGTTAAACTGGTCGATCGCTTGCATAATATGCGCACACTTTCCTATCAAAGTGAGGAAAAACAACGTAAAATCGCCG
This sequence comes from Erysipelotrichia bacterium, assembly GCA_018333955.1. GTDB lineage: Bacteria > Bacillota_I > Bacilli_A > Erysipelotrichales > Erysipelotrichaceae > UBA6182. The sequence goes on along the minus strand of JAGXSD010000045.1, from coordinate 10,273 downwards.
CAGAAACCTTGGATGTGTATGCTCCGATTGCGCATCGACTAGGGATTTCTGAGATTAAAAATGAGCTTGAAGACTTAAGTTTTCATTATCTTTATCCTGAAAAATACTATGAAGTCGCGAAACTGGTGGAGATGCGCAAAGCTGAGCGTGACCAACAAGTCACGGACATGATTCAAGAGATTTCCAATCTTTTGAATGAACATGGCTTAAAACATCGTATCTTTGGACGCTCTAAACACTTATATTCAATTTATAAGAAAATGACGGTTAAGAATAAACGATTTGATGAAATCTTAGATCTCATGGCCATTCGTATTGTGACGGATGATGCGGTGAATTGTTATGAAGTCTTAGGGTATATTCATGCCACGTATCGTCCTATCCCAGGACGATTAAAAGATTATATTGCGATGCCTAAAATGAACATGTACCAATCCTTACATACCACCATTGTGGGGGGAGAAGGCCATATTTTTGAAGTTCAAATCCGTACTGAAAGTATGGATGCGATTGCGGAACGTGGGGTTGCAGCTCATTGGCGATACAAAGAAGGTATTTCTAAAGATAAGGAACAAAAAGAGATTGAAGAGCGTTTATCATGGTTTAAAGACTTTGGTTTACTCTCAACGGATATTGATGAAGATGCCCAAGAATACATGGAAGCCGTTCAAAAAGATATTTTTGAAGCGAATGTCTATGTCATGACACCCAAAGGACGCGTCATTGATTTACCAAATGGTTCCACGCCGATTGATTTTGCATATCGAATTCATACTGATGTCGGGCATACCACCATTGGAGCAATCATTAATGGTGTGTTACTTCCACTTAATACAGCCTTAAAAACAGGGGATGTGGTTCAAATAAGAACCTCAAAACAATCCAATGGTCCAAGTGAAGATTGGTTGAAGTTTGTCAAGACTTCTCATGCCCGAGTTAAGATTCGTAACTTCCTACAAAAGAAAGAAGAAGTTGAGCGCAAAGCCTTGATTGTGAAGGGTGAAGCCATCTTCAAAGATGAAGTTAAAAAACGTGGTTTAGAAAATTCTGAACATGTGAAGCGTGATAAAGTTGAGCATATTCTTCATCAATTTAATCTAAAAAACTTGGATGAAATGTATTATGCCTTAGCGGCACGCTCACTTTCGACTGCAGCTTTATTTGAAAAACTCGTGGTAGAGCGTAAGAACATCTTAGATTTAGGTCTAGGACGTTTATTTAAACCTGCTGTGCAAAAGAAAACCATCTCAAAATCAGGAATTAAAGTGGCTGGGGTGGATTCGATGATGATCACCTTATCACAGTGTTGTAAACCAGTATTTGGTGATCCAATTATTGGGTATATCACCAAAGGTCAAGGAGTTAAGGTTCATCGTATTGATTGCCCGAATATTATTAAGGAAAAAAATCGACTGATTGAAGTCATGTGGGATGAAGATTTTGATAAAGGAAAATATGAAGTTGAACTCTCAATCTTAGCCAATGATCGTAGTTACTTACTGACTGATTTAGTCACCATCATCTCGCAATATAAAGCGACCATTCAATCCGTGAATTCTGTGGTCAATGACGATAAAGTCACTGCCACGACCACCTTAAAAGTCAATGTGGATGATTTTAATCATCTTCAGATTTTAATGGTGAACTTAAGAAAAGTGAATTCAGTCATTAGTGTTGAGCGAATTACACGCTAATGTTGATAAAGTATCGTGAGTTGAGTATAATATAGACAATTCTAATGAGAGTGAGAGTCTTATGATGTGGGTTAAGAGACAAGTGGGTTGGTGAAACACTTGCGAAGCACCTAAGATGGACACACTTGAAGAGCACGTTTGAAATCAGTAAAGCGTGTCGGGTCCACCCGTTATCAGGTGAAGTTGCACTACGACATGTAGTGAACTAAGGTGGTACCGCGCACAAGCGTCCTTAGGGATGCTTTTTTTTATTTACAAGGAGCACAATATGGCAAATTTTCAATCGCCGCGAGGCACTCAAGACATCTTTTATGAAGAGAATAAGAAGTGGGAAGCATTAGAAGAACTCATTCGAGCTTTTGCGAGTGTTTACCATTTGAATCTTATGAGAACCCCAATCTTTGAACATACTGAAGTATTTAAACGAGGCAATGATTCCAGTGATATGGTCAATAAGGAAATGTATACCTTTGATGATCGTGGTGGTCGCTCTTTAACACTCAGACCAGAAGGCACGGCAGGGTTACTTCGTGCTTATGTTCAACACAAGTTGTATGCAGATCCCGAGATTATTTCTAAGTTTTATTATGTCGGTCCTAACTTTCGCTATGAGCGTCCCCAAAAAGGACGAATGAGAATTCACCATCAATTTGGGGTGGAGTACTTAGGGGCAAAAAACCCACTCATGGATGCGGAAATCATCTATATGGGATATGCCTTCATTCAAGAACTTGGCTTAAAGCAGTGTAAGGTTCTGATTAATACCTTAGGTGATCAAAGCACTCGTGAGGCTTATAAAACACTACTCAAAGATCATTTTAAACCTCATGTGCAGGAGTTGTGTGAGGATTGTCAACGTCGTTATGATCAAAATCCACTACGAATTCTAGACTGTAAAGTCGATACACAGCATCCGGCCATGCTGAGTGCACCTTCACTTCATACAGTACTAAGTGAGGCATCCAAAGCTCATTTTGATGCGGTATGCGCCCAACTGAGTGAACTAGGTATTCCTTGGGAAGTGAGTGATCGCTTAGTACGAGGACTGGATTACTACTCTGAGACAGTCTTTGAAGTCGTATCGACTTCAGAGAATATGGGCTCACAAAGCACCCTCTTTGGTGGCGGTCGATATGATCATCTGGTGGAATACTTTGGTGGTCCATCACGCTCAGGAGTTGGCTTTGGCATGGGACTTGAGCGCATCCTAGTGGCTATGGAAGCTGAAGGACTTGATTTTGAACCGAGTGATGATGTGGATGTCTATGTACTCTCACTGACTGGGGATGATGCGCGTGTTCAAAGTGTTTCACTTTATTTACGTGCTCAAGGATTTAAGGTTGAATACGATTTAGCAGGACGAAGTAAAAACTCATTGTTTAAAGCAGTGGAACGCTCAAAGGCTCGTGTTTTAGTCTTTGTGAGTGAAGAAAGCTATCAATTAGGGAAATTTAATGTGAAACAAGCAGGCTCGACACATTCAAAAGATGTCTCGAGTGATGATCTTGTATCCCATATCGATCATTTATTATCACATGGTCACGAACACTGTGACCATTAGGAGAACATTATGAACATGAAACCTACACACCACGCCCAACTGAATCAATCAATGGTGGGCCAATCTGTCACAGCGGTTGGTTGGGTTGCGAAACGTCGTAACTTTGGTCAACTTGTCTTTATTGACTTGCGTGATAAAACCGGAATCTTACAAATCGTCATTAATGAAGAACTTGCACCGTCCATTAAAGAAGTCAGAAATGAATTTATCTTATCTGTGGAAGGACTTCTTGCGATGCGCAAAGACATCAATCCAAATATTCCAACTGGAGATATTGAACTCATCGCTTCAAAAGTGAGTATTATTTCTACCGCCCAAACAACGCCAATGATTATTGCGGATGAAACGGATGCGTTAGAAGATACCCGCATGCAATATCGCTACTTAGACTTACGCCGTCCAGTGATGCAAGAAAAACTGATGATGCGTGCAAAAATCGTTCGGGCCATGCGTGAATATCTTGATGATCACGACTTTATTGATGTGGAGACGCCAATGTTGACGAAGTCAACCCCAGAAGGATCACGTGAGTATTTAGTGCCTTCACGGGTCCATGATGGAGAGTTTTATGCCTTAGCTCAATCACCCCAAATCTTTAAACAACTGCTTATGATTGCGGGTTTTGAGCGGTATTATCAAGTGGCTCGTTGTTTTAGAGATGAAGACTTACGAGCTGATAGACAACTTGACTTTACCCAAGTGGATATTGAAGCCAGTTTCATGGATGCGGATGGTTTATTTGAACACATTGAAGGGGTGATGCACTCCATCTTTGATAAGGCTTTAAAACAACCCTTAGTGACTCCTTTTAGAAGAATGAGTTTTCATGAAGCATTAGATAAGTATGGAAGTGATAAACCAGACTTACGTTTTGGATGGGAATTATACACTCTTAATGACGTGTTTAAAAACACCGAATTTGGTTTATTCTCAAATCGACCATCTTCGTCAAGCATCAAAGCTTTAGTGGTTCCTCAAGGGGCGTCATTATCGCGTAAAGAAGTGGATGAACTTACAGCACTTGTGAAAAAATATGGGGGTCAACACTTAGTTCACTTTAAGTATGGTGATAGCACTCTTACTGGAAGTGCCGTGAAACTGATGCGTGAATCTGAAATTCAAGACTTAATTAGCACGTGTAACTTAAAAGATGGCGATGGTGTATTATGTCTAATGGGTGAATGGGAAAAAGCATGTACCGCCATGGGAGCACTACGCTTACATTTAGGTCATCGTCATCACAGCTTTGATCCAAAACATTTTGAATTTGTGTGGATTGTGGATTTCCCAATGTTTGAGGAAGATCCTGAAACAGGTGGCATCATTGCACGCCATCATCCATTTACACGTCCTCAAGACGCCTACATGGACACCTTTATTTCTAAACCTCTTGAAGCGTTAGCTAATGCATATGACCTTGTATGTAATGGCTATGAAATAGCGGGAGGATCTCAGCGTATATATTCATCACACATGCAAAGTGATGTATTTAAACTGCTTGGTTTTACCCAAGAGCAAATTGAAACCCGATTTGGTTTCTTTGTGGATGCGTTTAACTATGGAACGCCACCTCATGGAGGAATTGCATTTGGTCTAGATCGTCTCGTGATGGTGCTCACCAATGCCTCTAGTATTCGTGATGTGATTGCGTTTCCTAAGAATGCTTCTGCACGTTGTCCGCTCACATCAGCTCCAAGTCCAGTGAGTGAAAAACAACTTCAAGAATTACATATTTCGATTCAATCAAAGTAATGTCGGAATTAAAAAAATATGGTATAATAAAGATGCCCAAAAGGTTATACTATTTCCAACACTAAATGATAGGGATGTTGAGTTGGACGTGGGTGTTGAAAGCTTGCACTTGTGTAAGAATCCTAAACACGTCCATAGACGACCCACCTGATAACATCAGGGAATATCACTCCTTTTGGGTTTACCCTGGAAGTTTCAGGGGTTTTTTTATTGAAAGAAGGTCTACAATATGACATCAATTATTAACATTGCCGTGATTGCCCACGTAGATGCAGGGAAAAGTACCCTTGTGGATGCGCTCTTAAAGTATGGTCATGCGCTTAGTAAACATCAACTCAGTGAAACGCAAGTCATGGATTCCAATGATTTAGAGCGTGAACGTGGGATTACCATTACCTCTAAGAACTGCTCAATTCGCGTTGACGATGTGAAGATCAATATCGTCGATACTCCGGGTCACGCAGACTTTTCCAGTGAAGTTGAGCGTATTATTGATACTGTCGATACCGTGATATTACTTGTGGATAGTGCTGAAGGGCCTATGCCACAAACTCGTTTTGTCTTATCCACTGCGCTTAAAAAAGGATTAAATCCAATTCTACTTATCAATAAAATCGATAAGAAAGAAGCTCGTGTTCATGAAGTCATTGATATGGTATATGACTTATTCCTAAATCTACATGCTACTGAAACGCAACTTGATTTCCCCATTTTGTATGGTATTGCGAAACAAGGGATCATTCAAACTTCACTGGAAGAAGAGGGAACGTCAATTCAACCTCTTATTGATACATTACTCACTCACGTGAAACCTTATCCTGTGAATGAAGAAGATCCATGTTTACTTCAAATCACTGCACTCGATTATGATGATTATATTGGACGTGTCGGGATTGGTCGGCTACGCTCAGGTGTATTAAAACCAAATTCGCAAGTGAATATTTCTAAAAATGGGGTGATTAAAAAAACAGCCATTAAAGAGCTATTTGTTCTTGAAGGATTAAAACGAGCCAGTGTTTCGAGTGCGAGTGCTGGGGACATTGTGGTCATTTCTGGAATCAGTGATATCCGTATTGGGGACACCATCTCTGATATCAATCATCCTCAAAGTTTACCGATGATTGATATCGCACCACCGACATTATCCATGCATATGCTAGTGAACACTTCACCCTTTGCGGGACAAAGTGGAAAGTATGTCACGTCAAGAAACTTACGTGAGCGCTTAGAGAAAGAATTAGAAACCAATGTGGGATTAAAAGTGGAAGATACTGATTCTACAGATACGTTCAAAATCAGTGGTCAAGGTGAACTACACTTGTCAATTCTTTTAGAAAAGATGCGTCGTGAAGGCTATGAAATGGCAGTTTCAAAAGCTCAGGTTATTGAGAAAATGATTGATGGGGTGTTATGTGAACCGTATGAAGAAGTGATTTTAAGTGTTCCAGAAGCCTATCAAAGTATTGTGCTTAAAGACATGAATTATCGCTATGCTGAGATGATTGATGTGAGTGAGCGTGAGGGGTATGTGACTTCCATTTATGTGGTCGCCACTCGTGCACTGCTTGGATATCGTCAAACCTTCATAAACCAAACTAAAGGGGAGGGGATATTCATTCGTAAAGTCAAAGGCTATCAACCAAAACTTAATGTGAGCTTTGAAAGAAGTGCAGGAGTCATGATTTCTAATGAAAATGGGGTTGCGATGACATATGCCTTATTCAACTTACAAGAGCGTGGCACCTTATTTATTGGAGCACAAACTAAAGTGTATGAAGGGATGATCATCGGGATTACCGCTAAAGATATGGATATGGTGGTTAATCCAATTAAGAATAAAAAACTAACCTCAATTCGCTCAACAGGAGCGGATGAAGCGATGCGCTTAACCACGCCAAAAGCATTAACCCTAGAGTTTGGTTTAGAGTTTATTGATGATGATGAACTCGTCGAAATTACGCCAGATGCCATCCGTTTACGTAAGAAATTCCTTAAAGAACATGAGCGTAAATCTGCATATAAATTGACAAGAAATACTGTTGAACAAGAATAATTGTGATATAATTATCACAAATTAAACCTAACAAGAAAGTGAGAACACCATGGACTTTATCACAAGCATTATATCACTCATCGTGGGGCTACTCGTCGGGGGTGCTTTAGGATATTACTTCACACGTCGTGCGTTTGAAAAACAACTTAAAGAAAATCCACCGATTAATGAGAAGATGATTCGTGCAATGTTTATGCAAATGGGAAGAAAACCTTCCGAAGCGCAAATTCGTGCCATCATGAAATCAATGGAACAAGGGAAATAAGCTATCTTAGCTTATTTTTTTTTGGTCTTGATTGTGAAAAATGATGAGTGAATAGCGACTCTTTGTGAGTAATATGAATTAGTATTCATATTAAATAAAATATCTTGTTAAAAAAATAACAAATCGCTTTTCAAGTGCGATAACTTGTGATAAGTTTATCATGTACTTTTTAAAGGAGAGTCATGTGAAGAAAAATCGCTGGATTATTTTAATAGCATCAATGATTATCAATATGTGTATTGGTTCAGCTTATGCATGGAGTGTCTTTCAAAATCCGCTTATTTCATTATTTGGTTGGTCAACTACGGATACATCATTAGCATTCACTTTAAGTCTTTCACTGGTTCCTGTGGCAATGATTAGTGCAGGAAAGATTCAAGATCGTTATGGTCCAAAGTTTGTGACAATGGCCGGGGGACTTGTCTTTGGGATTGGGTTATTTCTAACCTCACGCATTACCACATTGATGGGTTTGTATTTATCCTATGGTTTGCTTGGTGGTTTTGGCATCGGAATGATTTATACGTGTATGGTGGGTAATACCATCAAATGGTTTCCTGATAAGAAAGGTCTTGCGGGCGGTCTTATTGCGATGGGATTTGGCTTAGGCGCAATTGTATTTGCCCCACTTGGAGTGAATCTGATTCATCAATTTGGTGTCTTAAATACGTTTGCGATTTTTGGTGTCGTTTTTTCACTCATAATTATCATGGCATCTTGTTTTTTAGATGCTCCACACAAGATGACTTCTACATCATCCACGGTGGTTGATCATTCCTTGAGTGCCCAGGCTATGATTAAGAAACCTCAATTTTACTTACTATGGATTCTTTATGCGATTGGATGTATTGGAGGACTTATGATTATTGGTCATGCTTCACCGATTGTTCAAAGCAAAGTTGGATTATCTTCGCAAGAAGCGGCCTTTATTGTGAGCTTTCTAGGGTTATCCAATTCCTTAGGTCGTGTCTTTTGGGGGAGTGTTTCAGATCGATTTGGTCGGTTGGTCACACTCACCACCACATATGTGGTGGCGGCATCTTGTTTACTCGCATTATCGCTGTTGTCTTCACTTCCGATTGTCGTCATGGCGATTGGTGGAATAGCGTTATGTTTTGGAGGGTACTTAGGGATTATGCCTTCAATATGTGCTGAATGTTTTGGTTCAAAACATATGGGCATTAACTATGGACTTCTTTTTACAGCTTATGGGGTTGCGGCCTTTGTGGGACCTCGATTAGCATCTTTCATTCGTGATATGAATGCTGGTAGTTATGATCTTGCCTTTGGGGTCGTCATGGGCTTAAATATTCTAGGTCTGTTCATTGCGGGATGGATGCTTTTAGATAGTTTAAAGAAAAGTAAACCAATGAGTGTTAATCCTGCTTAAAGCATAGACACAATCATGTTTCTAAAACACCAAGGAGTGACGTCACTGCTTGGTGTTTTTTATGATTTTTGATTTACTAGGTTGGGCTATGGTATAACTAAGTTAATCAAATCAAGCATGTACTCACTCCATTATCTCAAATTTTAAGTGTTTACGTTTCATAAAACAAGGAGGTCTAGTATGAAAGTGATTCAAGTCAATGGTCATGGAGGATTAGAACAACTCGAATGTGTGCAACGAGCACAGCCCACTGTAAAGGAAGATGAAGTGCTTATTCAAGTGAAAGCATGCGCGATTAATAATACTGAAATTTGGATGAGAGAAGGAGCTTATGGAGATGGTCATGCTTCAGGTTGGAAAGCTTCAGGAGTCAGTTTTCCACGCGTTCCAGGATCAGATATTGCAGGGACAATTGTGAGTGTTGGGAAAAGTGATCATGAGCATTTGATCGGTAAAAATGTGGTCTTATTTCCATTTATTTCAAGTGGAGCATATGGTGTTGAGAATTTAAGTGAAGACTTAGCGTTTATTGGATCAGAAGTTGATGGAGGTTACGCTGAATATGTGGTGTGGCCAGCCCATCTTTGTTTTGAGATGCCACTTCCTGACTTTAAAGAAAGTTGCGTATTTTCTGTCAGTGGTTTAACCGCATGGCATATGTGCGAACAGGTTCAAATACAACCCAATGATGTGGTCTTAATATTGGGAGCTACAGGGGGTGTGGGACTTTTTAATGTGCAAATTGCTTCCAAAGTTTTCCATGCGAACGTCATTGCGCTCGTTGGAAATCTTGACCATGAAGCACAACTTAAAAGCTTAGGAGCACATCATGTTTTATCGTACAAGTCTTCAACCTTAGTTGAGGACATCAAAAAAGTGAGTGGTGGAAAAGTGGATATTGTCTTAGATGTAGTTGGCGATGCATTATTTTCTACATCCTTACAAGTTTTAAAAATTGGCGGTAAGTTATGTATTTCAGGCTCCATTGGAGGGGTTAAAACACATCTCGATTTAAGAACACTGTATTTAAAGCATATTAGTATCTTTGGTTCAGTACTTGGGACTGTGCCTGAATATGAGAAGTTGCTAGAAGCTGTAAAGTCAAATGTCATTGTGCCCATTATTGATAAGACGTTTAGTTTAGTTCAAGCCAAAGAGGCGCAAGCCTACTTTAAAAAACCAGGAAAACTAGGGAAAGTGGTCTTACTTGTAGATTAAGTTGAAAGTGCACTTAAAAAGATAAAAAAAGTATCGAAATCTAGACTGCACCCTGTTTAGTAGACAAATAAAAAAAGACACCGATGTTGTCTAAAACGAAATACCTCTATAATTGGATTATGGAGGTATTTTTTATATGGCTAAGAAAGGTCAAAATTTCAAAAAATACGATTTAGAGTTCAAGAATATGGTGTTGAAGGAATATCAAGAAAGGGCAAGTGCAGGCTATTTATCAAAGAAGTATGACATACCAACAGGAACAATATATACATGGACTACAATAAAGAAGAAGTACGGAGCATTAGGAGTAGTTAAGAAAGGGAAACCGACAATTAACCAA
>JAGXSD010000044.1 GCA_018333955.1 Erysipelotrichia bacterium | reverse complement strand
AGGCATAGTGTTTCATATCAAGGAAGTTGTGTCGATAATGTGCCGATTGAATCGTGGTTTTCACTACTAAAGTGTGAATCTTTAAAACTCCACCACATCAGCACGAGAAACCAGGCTAAACAACTTGTATCTGAGTATGTTATTTATTACAATCAGCATAGATTACAAGAACAATTAAAAGAGCTAACACCGATTCAATATCGTGCATTAGCTCTCTATTAAGCCTTTTATTTATTGTGTCCGTTTTAAGGGATTATCTTCCTCGGAGTCTTTTATTGTGCCTGATTGATGATGGCTTCAACCATATCCATCATTGGATCAATGAGGGGTACAGGAGTGTTTTTATCAAATAGAGCTAACCCCACTTCGGTGCATCCAGCTAAAATTAAGGTTGCTCCTTCCTTCACTAGATGATCACAAGCTTGAAGTAGATATTGAGCACCAGCTTCAATGTGATTTGATTTAATCCCTTCATGAGGATCATAGATTCCTTTCATGACTAGATTCTCTTGAACATCTTTATTTGGTACAAGAAAATCAATGTGAGGAAGTGCATGTTGAAACAGTTGTGTATTTAGTGTACCACTTGTCGCAAGTAGTCCTACTTTATGTCCTTCTAATTGTTTTGAGGAAGAAAGTAGTTCAAAGACATTGAGTAGTTTAAAATGGGCATGATCTTTAAATTCATTAAAGAAAGCATGCGAAGTAAAACACGTGATAAATCCAATGTCAACCTGAGCATCAGAAAGCATGTCTAAGCTTTTTGAAATTGCTTTGACAGGGCTTTCTCCTTGATTGAGTAAGGCGAGGGTACGATCAGGAATCGTTGAGTTTGAATCAAGAACAATATGAAACTGCTCTTGATCTTTTGAAACAGGATGTTTAAGAATGAGTTGTTGGGCATAGAATAAACTTGCGAGAGGCCCCATTCCGCCTACAATACCAATACGTTTCATTTAAAAATCCTCCTTTTTAAGGATTTAAGAATTTTACGAAGTAAAAGCCTTAAGAAACGAAAGAATGGTCGAAGATCACGCCAACTAAAGATGGATTCAACCTTCTTAAGATTCCATGTTTTTAGAACATCTTTAAGTGTGAGTTGTTTTGTTTTAATGTAGTTCAAAATGGCTAAACCATCTTCATACATATACCAAAAGACATAAGGTTGGGTTTGAGTTATTTCAACAGGTTCAAGTGGAAGTCCAATTGCTTCCGCATATCCTAAGTAAGGAAAGTTAATCCCCACTTTTCTTAATAGTTCATTAAGATTGGTGGTTCTCACATTGACTTCAATCATATAGAACTCACCAGTTTCACGATGCTTCTTAAATTCAATTTCCGCAAAACCACTCCATCCAATCGCACTTAAGAATGGTGCCCCAATTTCATGAAGTTTTGGTTCAACGAAGTGTTTAGTATAGACGGATGCTCCATAGTTAATGGGATATTGTCTTAGCTTTTGACAGGATGTGGCTGCAATCACTTGTCCATCTTTATCGACGTATGCATCGTAAGTATACATATGATCATCAAAACCTGGAATCATTTGTTGGATAATCACATCCACTTGTTTTTCTTTCGCAAGTTTAAGATAAGCGAGGAGTTCTTCTTGATTCTTAATCACAAAAAGTTTAACTCTAAAATTCTTCACAAACTCTGAAGAGATAGCTCCCTTCATGACAAATGGATATCCAACTTCTGATACCTTTCTGATAAGCTCAAGATCGTCTTGATGGAAGGTTACAGGAATCTTGAGGTTATGTTTTAGCGCCAGGGCATCAACACTACTTTTATCTAAAACTTGAGTGGCTAAGCCAGGAGTACGATAGGTTAATAGGAAGACTTGAGATAGTCGCGCATAATGAGTATCAATGAGTTCAACATATGGATCTGCACATGGGAAAAGAACGGGCTTCAACATCTGTTTAGAAGCATAACTTACCAAATCATCAATGAATCCTTCTTCATCGATTTTGTAGTCTCTTACGTGAACATACTCATCACATGTATTAGAAACATGGGCATAACATGAATCAATATCATAGTCTGCAGCCACTGTTGCGACACCATGGGCTTTGAGTGATCGAAAGACAGATAAGGCAATATAATAATTTGAACCAAGAACAACCGCTTTATGCATAGTGTCACCTCGATAAGCATTATATCATAACGATAAAAACACTACATAGTTTCCTTTGATTTAATATGAGGAGTTCTTTACTTTTAAGTGTATTTCTGATATCCTAATTAGACGAGTAGATATGAACTATTTACTCCTTGCCTGAAAAGGCCAATAGACCAAAAGGAGGTGTACACATGCGTAAGTATGAAATTCTGTACATTATTAACGCTTCTGTTGAAGAAGCCGCACGCCAAGAAGTCATTGATAACATGAAGAACATTGTTACTACAGGTAACGGTGTTGTTTCTGAAGTCACTGAATGGGGAATGCGCGAGTTTGCATATGAAATTAATCATATGACAAAAGGTTACTATGTATTAATGAACTTCGAAGCAGACCAAGACACGGTAAAAGAACTTGATCGTTTAAATCGTATCAATGCGAATTTAGTCCGTTTCTTAATCGTTAACTTAGAAGACAAATAAGGAGACAACCATGCTCAATAAATCAATCATCATCGGACGATTTACTCGCGATCCTGAATTAAGAAAAACTCAAAATGGGAAATCTGTTTTGAACTTTTCACTCGCAAGTAGTCGTAAATACGGTGGTAATGAGCAAGTTGACTACATCAATTGTATTGTTTGGGAAAAAGGGGCAGAAATTATTGCTCAGTATATGAAAAAAGGTTCACTCATCCAAGTTGAAGGACGTACTGTCTCACGTAGCTATGATGATCGTGATGGTAAGAAAGTGTATGTTCAAGAAGTGTTAGTGGAAAACTTTAACTTCTTAGAATCACGTACATCTTCCACACAATCTGCACCGCAACAATCATATAATCAGCAAGGCTATTCGCCATCCTATTCTCAACCACAAAGCAGTTATACTGTGTCAGATCCTTATGCGGACTTTGCATCCAGTGACGACTCAGATGGACCATTATTAGATATATCAAGTGATGACTTACCGTTCTAGTCATCTGAAAGGAGAGAAACATGGCATTTAAAAAACAACGTGTTGCTCGCAAAAAAGTTTGTTATTTCACTAAAAACAACATTACCACAATTGACTATAAAGACGTCGAATTATTAAAACGTTTCATTTCAGCCAATGGTAAAATTATCCCTAGACGTGTGACAGGGACAAATGCGAAATACCAACGTATGCTTGCGACCGCAATCAAACGCGCTCGTCAAATGGCTTTAATTCCATACGTAGCCGACTAAACAATGTAAACTCCGCTATGCGGAGTTTTTTTAAAGGACAATCATGACCACACGTTCAATCACACAAGGTGCTTTAACTATTGCCTTATCTGCATCCTTATTACTTATAGCCCGTCAATTTGGGACGGCACTCGATGTTTTTGTTGCGTGGCTTTTGCCACTTCCTTTAGTCATGTATGGAGCAAGATTTAAACCTTCTCAGTTATGGGTGGTGTTCTTTTCTACCCTCATCTTATCATTTCTTATTTCTCCTTTTCCAAGTAATCTATATTTCATGTTTTACTTTCTCCATGGAGCATTATTTGGTATAGGACTTTACCTTAAATGGTCTCGACAACAGTTGTTCTTAAGTTCAATGGGCAGTATGTTACTGGTGACCTTATTTAGTGTTGGTATATTTTCAAGCCTATTTGGCTATGATTTAATAGGTGAGTATCAAACCGTACTGACTCAACTGACCAATATGTTAACGGCGACAGGAGTCACCATTCCTAGTGGTCTAGATCTTGGTCGAATCACCATCATTTCCATGATTATAAGTTATGTAATTGTGGTGATTAGTGAAGGCTGGCTTGTGTATTTAATGGCTATCATCTTAGTAAAAAGACTTAAGATTTATGAATTACCAACTAGATCAACTCAGCGTTTTCAACTCCCCAAATGGGCAGGAGTCATTGCGTTAATTTTGCTTATTCCATATCCATATTTAGTGGTGACCCAATCTGAAACATTTCTTATTCCGGCGATTTCTTTATATGTGAGTGGTGTCATCGTGATAGTGTATAATGCTTTGAATTTTGTTATAATACTAAAAAGAACCCTTAAGATTAAATACTTTTATTTATTCTTAATCCTTTTATTATTGCTTGTTCCATCAATCTGGTTGGATGCCATGTTAATCGTTGGATTATTGGATAGTTTTGTCAATCTAAGACAGCGATGGTTAGGAGCTTAACATGCTTGAGCGTATTGAAGAGCTAAAACTTCAGTTGGTGTATTTATTAACTGGGGAGTTTATTCTCTCACTTTTTGTGTTGTTCTTCTTTGACCAATGGTTACTACTAATCCTATCCGTCATTGGTGTACTAAACTTTGTCTTAATTGTGACGCTCATGATTGTATTAACGCGTGGGATTAAGGAGCGGATGCTTCATTTAACTCGCGTAGTGGGTTCAAATATTAAATATGCTCTTGATATTGGTCGTGTTGGCTTTTTATCCTTTGATGAACAATATACCGTAGATTACACCAGTGAGTTTTTTGATGAGTTTGACTTTGATTGGATTGGTCAACGTGTTACGAGTATTCATCCTCAACTCGGTCAAATCTTAAGTGGAGAAGTGAAATCACTGGTCATTGATCTTGAGGATGCGACGTATGAGATTAAAAGAGTAAACAACACATTATTTTTCAAAGATATCAGTGATCTTCAAGTCATTCAAAAAGAGCTTCATGATAATGCAGTGGTGATTGGATATATTCATTTTGATAATTATGAAGAATCAACTCAATATCAAGAAGAACATACGATTGCAAGTATTGATGCTTCAATTCGTCAACCTGTGATTGAATGGGCTAAGAAAAAAGGTATGTTTTTAAGACGAGTTAAAGCAGATCGTTTCTTGGTTGTTTTAAACGAAAAAATCTTTAAAACCATTTTAGAAGAACGTTTTGAAATTCTAAATCATATTCGTGAAGGTTCCACTAAACTTGATTTAGCAATCTCTCTTTCTATGGCTTTCGCAAAAGGGACCAGTGACTTTAATGAACTGGAAGAACTTGCAAACCAAGCTTTAGAACTTGCGCAAAATCGTGGTGGTGACCAAGTTGCAATTAAACAAGTGGGCAAACAAACTCAATATTATGGTGGAACTTTAGTTTCAAATGAAAAACGCAATAAAGTTAAAGTGCGTGTCATGGCACAATCATTAAAAGAACTTATTGTGAAGTCTTCTAATGTGATTATTGTGGGCCATAAGGAAATGGATTTTGATTGCATGGGTTCAGCTTTGGCTATGTCGCGAATCTGTAGTGCTCATCATAAAGCCTCAAATATTGTGACATCAGGTGGTATTGAGAAAATGATGAAAACCGCCTTTGATCAACACCAAGAGCATCTTCAAGGCCGTCATACGTTTGTGAGTGAGTCACAGGCGTTAAGTTCTTTGAACGAGAACACCTTAGTCATTATGATGGATCATCACTTAGCAGAACATTCAAATGGAGAAAACATCATTAAGAAGGCTAAACATATATGCGTGATTGATCATCATCGCCGAGGGAAAGATTTCACGTTTGATCCTACATTAGTTTATATCGAATCATGGTCATCAAGTGTTGTGGAGTTAATTAGTGAACTTATGCAATATATGGGCATTCGTAATTTCTTGTCACCGATTGAAGCAACAATTATGCTTACAGGGATGATGGTGGATACCAATCGCTTTAGACTTAAAACAAGCTCACGGACCTATGAGGCCGCAGCATATTTGCGCTCTATTGGGGCTGAACCTTCTGATGCGGATGCATTCCTAAAGGAAAGTTTTGATGAATTTGAATTAAAAACAAAAGTATTGCACCAAGCTCGTTATTTAGATTATGGCGTTGTTTTAGTGCCTTATGATGAGGATATCTTACAACGTCCAACCATGTCTATGGTCGCTGATCAACTGCTAGGTATTTCTGATATTGAAGCAAGTTTTGTGGTGGCTCGTGTAAGTGAACATCAAGTAGCAGTTTCAGCTCGCTCACGGGGTAAGTTTAATGTCCAGTTTATTCTAGAAAAATTAGGAGGGGGTGGACATTTCACCGCCGCTGCTGTTCAAAAAGAACACATGAGTGTTCATGATTTAGCGCAGCTATGTATTGAAGAGATTAATAAATATATTGAAACGGGAGGTAACGCATGAAAGTCATCTTATTAAAAGATGTTAAGAATGTTGGTAAAAAAGATCAAGTGGTTGAGGTATCTGATGGATATGCACGCAACTTCTTGTTTCGTCAGAACTTAGCAGTGATTGCAAGTTCAAAATCACTTGATGATTTAAAAGAAAATCAAAATCAGGAGAAAGCACGTCTTGATGCCCTTAAAGCCGAAGCAGTAGAGCTTAAGAAAAAGATGGAGCATGTCTCTTTAACGTTTACACTTAAGACGGGTAAAGAAGGTAAGACATTTGGATCAATTTCAAATAAACAAATTTCTGAAGCTTTAGATCAACTGGGATATAAGATTGATAAACGTAAGATTACAAGTGAAGTCATTGCATCCTTAGGAATGCATAAAGTTAATATTGAACTTCATAAGGAAGTTATTGTGACCATTAACGTGGCTGTAAAAGAGGAATAATTATGAATCAAACGCTTCCACATAATTTAGATGCAGAAAAGGCTTTACTAGGTTCACTGCTTGTTTATCCACAATCTTTAAAAACAGTTAATGAATTAGGAATATTACCAAATTCATTCTTTTTAGAGACTCATGGAATAATCTTTAAGGCGATGAATGATGTGATTGAGTCTGGTAAAAATGTGGATGCGACAACCCTCATTTCTCGCTTGGATGACTTAAAAATGTTAGGTCGTATTGGGGGTGTAGAAACTATTTCTTCACTACTAGAGAGTTCTACTTCGAATGCGAATATTAAGTATTATGCACAGATTATTCTTGATAAAGCGATGCTTCGCTCACTCATCTTAACAGCAGAAGATATTGCCTCTAAAGGATTTAGACAAGAAGAAGAACTTGATGATGTTTTAGATTATGCGGAAAAACTTATCATGCAAGTGACACGGAATCGTCGTGCTACAGATTTTCGTAATCCTAGAGAAGTTGTTAATGAGGTTATGGATACAATTTCACGGATGTCGGCCAACAAAAGTAGAATCACTGGACTTAAAACATCCTTTTCTGACTTAGACGGGGTTACTAATGGCCTTCAAAAAGGAGATTTAATTATCTTGGCAGCTCGTCCTTCGATGGGTAAAACAGCTTTTGCACTGAATTTAGGACTGCAAGTTGCACGACACAATCAAGAACCCGTTGCAATCTTCTCTTTAGAAATGCCTGCAGAACAACTTATTACACGTATGCTTTCATCAAACGCAGCTATTCCAGGCAATCAATTAAGATCTGGATATCTCAATGGCGCTGAATGGAATAAACTTAATGAAGCAGCAAATGATTTGCGGATGCTTCCGATCTACATTGATGATACCCCAGGACTTAAGGTTTCGGAAATTTTCTCTAAATGTCGTAAACTCAAAGCAGAACAAGGTTTAGGGATGGTTGTGATTGACTATATCCAGCTTATTAACGCTTCCTCATCAAAAACAAGTGATAATCGCCAACAAGAAATATCTGAAATCTCACGGGCTTTAAAAGGACTTGCGCGTGAAATGAAAGTTCCAGTCATTGCTTTATCGCAGTTATCCCGTTTGGTCGAGCGTCGTGATAATAAACGCCCAATTTTATCAGATTTACGTGAATCGGGTGCCATTGAACAGGATGCGGATATCGTTATGATGTTGTATCGAGATGAATATTATAATAAGAGTGAAGTTGAGCCCCTTCAAGAAGTCGTTGAAGTTGATGTAGCGAAGCATCGAAATGGTCCAACTAAAGTCATTAAGTTAGCTTTCAGTAAGCATATCAATGCATTCTATAATCTTGTAGAGTAGGAGATCATGATGATTAAGAGAATCGCAACCATAGTTTTGATGGGTGCACTTTCATTAGTACTAACCTTAACCATCACTGGTGTGAGAATTATTCCACATCAGGATTTTCGCTTGGCTCAATTAGAACTTTCTAATGCGTTTATTAATCAAACCATCGAATATCGCTTGTCTAGTCCGATGCTTGTGACAAAAGTTTATTATAAGGATAAACTTGTTGGGATTATGGAAGATACTTCAGGAATACAAGCATTACTTGAGAATACTTACAATCTGATTTATGCGCAAGACTTTCCAGAAGCTCAACTACTTCTCAATGAAGACATTATGTTAGTTGAAGACTTAATTCAGTTCAAAGTATCCAATATCGACCAAGACATTGTGAGCTTTATCGAAGCGAATGAATTATATTCAATTGAAGTCATACGAATCGACTTTTCAAGTGGATACACTATCTTTGTGAATCGACTTGAAGACTTTGAAGTTGCACGCGAACAATATCTTTTAAACTTTATCAATAAGGAATCTTATGATCGAATTGTTCGAAAAGAAGAAGCTCCACCATTACAAGGCTATGGATATCGTGATATAAATCTTATTGTTTCTGAAACAATCAAGGTCTCTAAAGGACGAGCTCAGGCTGATGAAATTCTAAAGAATGTGAATGAAATAGTATACTTCTTTAGTTATGGATTTAACTCTGAAATCAAAACCTATGAAGTAAGACCGTATGACACAGTAGAAGCAGTCGCATACTTTAACGGCCTAACTGCACAGCAAGTTCTCTCTATTAATGCGGATAAAATAAAGTCAATTAATCAAATACTTGAACCAGGGATGAAACTAAATGTAACATACTTTAATTCACCCATAAAAGTCGTTGTGATTAAGGAACGCCTCGTGGAAGAGATTGTTTATCCTCAACGAACACTGTACTTGCCTGATCCAACGATTCGTGAAGGGATGTCTCGTGTAGCGAATAAAGAAAAAACCGGAACTAAGGATGTCCTTTACCTGGAAACTTATGTGAATGGTGTGCTTATGGGTGGACAGGAAATTAAATCCAGTGTCACTAAAGAACCAGTTCGAGAAGTTATCATGTATGGAACGCGAGTCATTCCAGGAATTGGTAGTGGAACGTTTAGAATGCCTGTGGATAATTACAGAATTTCATGCGGCTGGATGTGTTATACAAATCATCAAGCTATTGATTTAGTGGATCGATATATGAGATATGGTTATATCTATGCTGCGGATCGTGGGGTTGTTCAATCCCGTGGATATGACCCTATCCGCTCAGGTTACTGGATTAGAATTAATCATAATAATGGATATACTACGTTCTATGCGCATCTTGATGCGATGGCGTACTTCCCACCGGGTGTTGCGGTTGAAAAAGGTGAGCGTATTGGAAGAATTGGGATGACAGGAAGAACAACTGGACCTCATGTGCACTTTGCGATTACATATAATGGGTCTGCCATTAATCCGTGTTCAAGACTAAAATGCTAGATTTTAAATTTATATCGCTCATGAGTGGGTCGAAAGGAAACTCACTTATTATTCAAACTGATGAAACCACCATTATGATTGACTGTGGTGGACCCAAAAAAGCACTACTCGATGGATTAGCGCAACACCATATTGACGTTGAAGATATTGATGCATGTTTTATTACTCACCAACACAGTGATCACATCCAACAAATCAAGACTTTTTCAAAGCGTCCACTATATTCATGTCAAGAGATCACCCATGTTGCGGCTCACATCATTCAACCACTCGAGAAAATAGTGGTAAATGAATGTGTCATCATACCCTTTAGCGTATCTCATGACATTGATAATGTTGGTTATATGATTCATACTCGACTATGTAAAATTGTTTGTGTTAGTGATACCGGATATTTACGGCAGGATGAACTTGCTTTACTTCATAATGCGGATTTTTATTACTTTGAAAGTAATTATGAGCCAACGCTGCTTATGCTTTCTAAAAGACCTCATTTAGTTAAAATAAGAACAATTTCAGATAGTGGACATCTTTCAAATGAAGATTCAGCTCGATATATGAAAGCGTTGATTGGGCCTAAAACTCAAGAAGTGATGTTAGGACATATTTCAGAAGATGCGAATACATTTTCGTTGGCACTGCTTGCGCATGCGAAAGCATGGTTTGATGAACATCCACATATTCGCTTAACTTGCGCAAAACAATTTGAAGTTACCGTAGGGGGGAAAATATGATTAAGATTATTTGTGTGGGCACGATTAAAGAGAAATTTACTCAAGCGATGATTGATGAGTATGTCAAACGACTACGGACACCGTATCAACTTGCGATTATCGAACTTAAAGAATCAAAACATAAAAATCATCCCGCATTAAGCGTGGATGATGAAAGTGAAATGATAATGAATCAAATTCAACCCAGTGATTATGTGGTTGCGTTGGATATTTGGGGAACTTTAGGATCGACCCAAGATTTTCATAAAGTCATCGAAGCAAGTTTTAATCAAGCAAAACACTGTGTATTTGTGATAGGTGGTTCTCATGGCTTTAATCAAGCTGTAAGACAAAGAGCCAATGTTCGTTTCTCAATGTCACGCATGACCTTTCCACATCAAATGGTGAGAGCATTACTCATTGAGCAAATCTATCGTTCATATACGTTATACCAGAATATTCCTTATGATAAGTGAGGATCCTCTTCTGGTTTTTTCTTTTTACGAACAATCCAAAGTATTAATTCGACGATAATGCCAACAAAGATTCCAATGATTGTGAGTGTAAAGGCTGCAAACAAGTTAGCCAATTGAAGGAAACCATCATTAGGTTTTGATAATCCAGTCAATAATATATAGAAACCAGAAGCATAACCCAGGAAATAAATACTTAATCCTACAGCTTTTTTAAAGTATGCGAATCCTAAGGCAATGACCCCATGAATAACTCCTAATACAACATATGAATAAAGGATTTCTAACTCAAATGGGCGTTGGCTTAATGTGAATACACCAAAGCTCATGAGCGTAATAGTCGTGATTAAAAAGAACAAGGCGATGAATAATGAGTATTTGCGAAGTGCCATAAAATGAGTCTCCTTTTAAGTAGTATATCACAAGATTATTCACACAATCACAATCGATCATCATTTCGCTTTTTTAAGGGACATTAGTTTCTTGTATTATGTGAAAAAATCAAGTAAAATGAAGTTACAAGTCGGAGGTAGAGACATGAAAGAAGCCGTAGTATTAATCGTTGATCCAGTAGGACTTCACGCTAGACCTGCCACTGTTGCAGTTAACGCAGCAAGCAAGTTCAAATGTGAGGTAAAAGTATCATTTAAAGGTCGCTCTGTGAATATGAAATCAATTATGGGTGTAATGTCACTTGGCATCCCTACACAATCTGAAATCACAATTACGTGCGATGGTGAGGATGAAGAACACGCTCTCGCAACCATCGTTGATGTTTTACGTACACAAAACGTCATCCAATAAGCGTGCATAAAATTGAAGATGTTTCATCTTCTTTTTTTTAAAACTACAAAAGGCAGGTAAGGTATGAATCATCGTTATGAAGCATGGAAGACACATGCGGTTTTAGACTCTCACACACAGTCACAATTACTTAATTTAACTCCTTCAGAAATTGAAGAATGTTTTGGAGCACACGTTGAATTTGGTACTGCAGGGATGAGAGGATTACTTGGACCAGGACCGAATCGATTAAATCTAGTCACCATTCGTAAGGCAACCGTGGGGTTTGTTTCTTATATCAAACGTATTCAAGAGGATGATGAATCCCTATCTGGGGTTGCGATTGCCTATGATAATCGCACCATGTCACGTGAGTTTGCCTATGAATCAGCAGCTACGCTGGCATCTTATGGGATTACCTCCTATGTCTATGAATCCTTACGAAGCACACCTCAACTTTCTTTTACTGTCCGTGAATTAAAATGTGCTGGGGGTATTATGATTACGGCCTCTCATAATCCTAAGGAATACAATGGGTTTAAAGTTTATGATAAAACAGGATGTCAACTTGTTCCTAAAGATATTGATCAAGTCATTAAAGCGATTGGAAATATTCAAGATGAATTAGCTATAGTGGTCGCGGATCATCATTATCTAAGCCCACTCATTCGTAAAGTTGATCCAAGTGTGGATAAACTTTACCAAAAGAAAGTTATTGATATCGCGTTAAGACCAGAAGTGAATAAGGATATAAAGATTGTATTCACCTCCGTGCATGGTGCTGGATATCCAGTTGTACCTGATGTTTTAACAACCAGTGGTTATCACGTAATCAATGTGGAAGATCAAATCATTCATGATCCATTGTTCTCCAATACTAAATCTCCAAATCCTGAAGAAGCTATAGCGTATGAGCGTGCGATTGAAGTGGGATTAGAACATGATGCGCACATTTTACTATGTACAGATCCAGATGCGGATCGTATGGGGGTCGTGGTCAAACATCAAGGTAATTATCAACTTCTTAGTGGAAATCAAACCGGAGCAATCATTATTGAGTACTTACTGAGTACTTTAAAAGAAAAGCATCTTCTTAAAGAGAAGAGTGTTATCTTTAATACGATTGTGACTTCAGATTTACCTGAAAAAGTTGCAGAGCATTATGGGGTTGAGGTTGAAAAGACCCTCACTGGATTTAAGTTTATTGGTGAGAAAATTGAGGAGTATTCAAAAACTAAAGAGAAACATTTCGTGTTAGGTTTTGAAGAAAGTTATGGATATCTCGTTGAGTCGTTTGTGAGAGATAAAGATGCAGTTCAAGCATGTTTACTACTTGCGGAAGCTGCAGCCTATTATGCATCAAAACAACAAACACTAGTGGATGTCTTAGACATGCTTACTAAACGTCATGGTTATTACTATGATACACAAACCTCTTTAACCTTAAAAGGTATTGAAGGTAGTGCAAAGATTAAGGCTATTATGAAGGGACTTAGAGATCATCCACTGACTCACATTGGTCCACTAAAAGTCATAAAACAACAAGACTATGATTCACTCATTGAAACTATTGATGGAGTTAAGACTCCTCTTAAAGGATTTGTGAATGCGGATGTATTAAAGTATTTCTTAGAAAACGGATCATGGGTGGCTGTAAGACCATCAGGCACAGAACCAAAATGCAAGTTTTATTACTGTGTTAAGGGGGACACACAACGTGAGGCAGAAGAACTCTTTGAACAATGTCAATCCACCATGGCATCAGTGGTTTCATAACACAAGGTTTTCCCTTGTGTTTTTTATAATCAAACAGGAGGCACTCAATGAATAAAAGCACTGTACTCGATAGTTTCTTCTCAGGGCATTGTCTAGATGCACATAAAGTATTTGGAGCACATTTTGCCTACGAGGGCATTAGTGGTGTTCGCTTTACAATCTATGCACCTAGTGCTCGCGCAGTTCAAATACTAGGTAACTTCAATCATTGGAATGGATCTTCCCATTATTGTGAGAAGATTGATGAGCGTGGGGTGTGGTCTTTGTTTGTGCCAAATATTGTGGAATGGGATTTATACAAACTCAATATTCAAACGATTTATGGTCATTGGGTTGAGAAAGCAGATCCGTATGCATTCCATACTGAAATGCGCCCTAAATGGGGTAATTTAGTCGTCAATCTTAAAGATTTTTCTTGGGGAGATATGACTTGGATGGCTCGACGAGAAAAGAATCTGAATAAACCCATGAATATCTATGAAATTCATTTAGGATCATGGCGAAAAAAATATGGTTATGATTGGATGAACTATGAAGAGATTGCGAATGATTTAATTCCTTATCTTAAACATGGAGGATACACCCATGTGGAGATTATGCCACTGAATGAACATCCTTTTGATGGATCGTGGGGATATCAAGCTACCGGTTACTACTCAGCTACGTCACGATATGGTTCACCAAAACAACTTATGTCCTTAATTAATGAGTTACATCTTCATGATATTGGGGTTATTGTGGACTTTGTGCCCGCCCATTTTGTTCGTGATGGGTTTGGATTGATTCAGTTTGATGGAACGCCACTCTATGAGTATCCAAAACCTGAAGATGCTTATTCACAATGGGGTACCATGATGTTTGATGTGTGGAAAGATGATGTGCGTAGCTTCCTTCTTTCGGCAGTTTCGTTTTGGTGTGAAACATATCATATTGATGGAATTCGCTTTGATGCGATTGCGAATCTATTGTTTTGGGAAGGTAATAAACAACGTGGTGCTAATGAAGGTGCTCTTGCGTTTATCAAACGTATGAATTATTTACTTCATGAGCGCTATCCTAGCTTAATGCTTATTGCGGAAGATTCATCTGATTTCCAAGGGGTTACCACACCTACCTTATACCATGGTTTAGGGTTTGACTATAAATGGGATTTAGGGTGGATGAATGACACGCTTAAATATTATGCATTAGATCCTGTTTATCGTCAGTACCATCATCATCAATTGACATTCTCAATGGCGTATTTCTTTTCAGAGCGCTTCTTACTACCTCTTTCTCATGATGAGGTGGTTCATGGTAAAGGCACTATCATTAATAAGATGTGGGGAAATTATGAACAAAAATTTGCCCAGGTTAAAAATTGTTATGGATACATGATGGCTCATCCTGGTAAGAAACTTAACTTCATGGGGAATGAACTTGCACATTTTAGAGAATGGGATGAAAATAAGGAACTTGATTGGCATTTACTTCAATACTCACGTCATTATTCATTTAATCGATATTTTAATGATTTAAATAAAGTTTACCTTCATCATTCCTGTTTATTCAGATATGATTATGATCCACAAGGATTTAAATGGATTGATGCGGATAATGCATCACAATCAATTTATTCATTTATACGTGAAGATGAAGTGAGTGCCATGATTATCATACTTAATATGACACCTACAGCATATGATCATTATGATATTGGAGTTCCTTACCTTGGTGAATATATTGAAATCATGAACTCAGAGAAAGATATTTATGATGGTTGCAACATGTGTAATTTCACTCCAGTCATGAGTCAAAACATGAGTGTTCATCAACAACCGTATTCAATTCATATCAGAATTGCTCCTTTTGCGGCGATATACTTTGAGGTTAAGAAGTAAACAAATATTTGTATCCAAAGCAATAATTTGATATGATAGCAAAGGTTTAGAGGAGGAAATTATGTTTCAAAACAAAACCGATTTTAAGCGTGACTTTACAAAGCGCGTTGAAGAAAAATTTGGCCGCTCTGTAGAACAATCACATGCGAGTGAGCGATACATGATCCTTGGTGATATGGTTCGTGATTATGCTTCCATTCATTGGAAGGGTAATAAAGAAGAAATAGCTCAACACGGCGATAAACAAATGTACTATTTTTCAATGGAATTCCTCATTGGAAGATTAATGACCAATAACTTACAAAATCTAGGTATCTATAACACGGTGAAAGATGGCTTAGCTGATTTAGGAATTAACTTGCATGAATTAGAACTGCTTGAGTCTGATGCGGGTCTTGGGAATGGTGGCTTAGGACGTTTGGCGGCATGTTTTTTAGATTCATTAGCATCCATGGCTCTTCCGGGTCATGGGGTGTGTTTACGATATGAATATGGTCTTTTTAAACAACTTATTGTGAATGGGGCACAAGTTGAAGTTCCTGATCAATGGATGAAACTAGGAAACGTGTGGGAAATTCGTAAACCAAAACATGCGGTTGACGTGAAGTTTTGGGGACGAGTGGAAATGCGGAAAAATGAAAAAGGTCGTGTGATCTTTGATCATGTGGATGCAGAGCATGTTCGTGCAGTACCATATGATATGCCTGTGGTGGGTAAAGATACACAGACCACTAACACCTTACGTTTGTGGGGTGCAGAAGCAAGTGACATCTTACCAAAAAATAAAGACTTTAGAATTTATATTAATGAAGTGAATGAAATTACTCAAAACGTGTATCCCGATGACTCTACGGAGCATGGACGTTTCTTACGCTTAAAACAGCAGTATTTCTTTGTGTCTGCTGGATTACAAGCTTTAATTAAAGCTCATTTGCGTGTGTATCCAAATCTTTCAAATTTCCATGAGAAAATTGCGATTCAAATGAATGATACTCATCCGATTCTTGTGATTCCAGAACTCATGAGAATTTTAATGGATCAATTCGAGTATTCATGGGAAGATGCATGGCATATTACCTCCAATACAGTGGCTTATACTAACCACACCGTATTGGCGGAAGCATTAGAAAAATGGCCAGTTAGTTTTGTGCAACAGTTATTACCACGCATTTACATGATTATTGAAGAAATCAATAATCGCTTTATCCATGAGTTAAGAGCTCTTAGACCAAATAATGATGGATTAGTCTATCAATTAGCCATTATTAAAGATGGTCAAATACATATGGCTCATTTAGGCGTAGTGTCGTCATTCTCAGTGAATGGGGTGGCGCGTTTACATACTGAAATCTTAAAAAATGATGTCATGAAAGAGTTTTATGAAGTCTATCCTTCAAAATTCAACAACAAAACCAATGGGATTACCCATCGTCGTTGGTTGACTTACACTAATCCTCAACTTCATGAGTTAATTACTGAACTTATTGGAGATCAATATGTGTATGCGCCAAGTGAACTTGAAAAACTGCTTCCATTTGCGAAGAAAGCAACAGTTCAAAAGAAATTCTTAAAAGTAAAACAAGAGCGTAAAGAGATCTTAGCGAAGAAGATTAAGGAATGGACTGGAGTGGATGTGGATCCACATTCAATCTTTGATGTTCAGGCGAAGCGTCTTCACGCCTATAAGCGTCAACTTCTCAATGTTTTAAATATTATGAACTTAGTATTTGAGATTGATCAAAATCCTGACTTTAGTATGCATCCTCGTACCTTTATCTTTGCGGCTAAAGCTGCTCCTGGATATTATTTTGCGAAGAAAGTGATTCGCCTCATTCATGCGGTGGCAGATAAAGTCAACAACAACCCTAAATACAACAAATTCTTCAAAGTGGTCTTTATTCCTAACTATAATGTGTCGGTAGCAGAGTATCTTATGAATGGTGCGGATGTATCAGAACAGATCTCAACGGCAGGTAAAGAAGCTTCAGGAACAGGAAATATGAAGTTTATGATGAATGGGGCCCTCACTCTTGGGACCTTAGATGGTGCGAATGTTGAGATTGATGAATTAGTAGGACGTGATTACACCGTTATCTTTGGATTAACTGTTGAGGAAGTGAATCTACTTAAAAAAGGTGGATACAATGCCTTTGAAGAAGTGAATAAACAACCAAAACTTAAACAAGTGATGGAAAGCTTACTCTCTAACTTCTGGAGTGATCATGTGGATGAGTTTAGACCAATCTATGATGAAGTCATGTATCGAAATGATGAGTACTTCTTAGCGGCAGATTTTGAATCATATCGCTTAGCTCAACTTGAAGTTGAACGACGTTATCTTGATAAGAAGTATTGGGCTGAAATGTGCTTAGTCAATATTGCGAAGAGTGGATTCTTCTCATCAGATCGTACCATTGCACAGTATGCGAAAGAGATTTGGAAGATTAAACCAATTCATTAAATTATGACCTTGTCTTAAAGACAAGGTTTTTCTTGGTTAGAAAATGACCTTTTAAGAATTTAGTTTCTTTTGATATTGTTTTCACAAAACAAAGGAGTAGAATAATACATAGGAGGGAAAGTATGAAAACAATCCTAAAGATCGCGTTATTGATTGGATTAATGTTTAATTTTTCAGCGGGTGTGGTAGTATTTGCAGTTGAAGACACTGAACCATTTACAGTTTTATCGTGGAGAACAGGGAATTTTGTGGATAGTGAAGTTTCATATTATTATGATTTGTTTAAAGGTACCTTTGAATCTACTGGCGCAACATTTATAGAGACAACAGGTGAATTTCTAACCTTAGAAGACATTACAGGAATTAGTCTATTAGCTTTGTATTTTCCACAACGAGATATTACTACTGAAGAAATCGCAGTGGTGACAGAGTACATTAATCGCGGTGGAGTAGTGTTATTGTATGGTGAAAATAACTGGGTTTATGAGGTGAACCAACGCTTACAAGCTCTTGCTTCAGCTCTAGGAGTTTCATTTACAATCACCGATAACAATGCTTATGAAGGCACAATGGCCACAATTGACAATGGTGGTGTAAATATTGAACACCCTGTGGGCGAGAATGTCACTAAAATTGGTTATAATTATATTCCGATTGTAGAATACGATGAACCAGCTACAATTATTGTTGCGGATACAGCAGGCAATCCTGTCATCCTTGAGCAACCCCTAGGCAATGGTAGTTTAATGTTATTTGTGGATGTGAATGTTTTTGATTTTAACTCTGAAAATTCTGATATCCATATTTTATTCTCAAACATCACAAAGTATTCTCAAACTCAACAAGATATTGTGGAAGAGAATAACAATGATGACGTCGAAGAAGAACTTCCTCAAACAGCTGACACTAGGGCATATTTTGGTTGGATGCTCCTATTAGGTTTAGGTTTATTATCACTTTCTAAAGACAAGGCTAAATCATAGCCTTGTTTTTGTAATGTTTAAAATACTGTCTTGATGAATGACTTTTATGGTATGATTATTCACGCAAGGTGAAATTTATGAGAAAAGTGAAACGTTTTGAAGCTCATCTAGATGACTTCAATCTCATTACAATCTATTTATCAAAACAATACTATCAAGGAAAAAGTGACTTTTTCTATTTAAAAGATGCTTCTGGCCAACTTCAGAAGTTGACTTTAAAGACAGTAGAAAATACATCTCATGACTATACAAAATATGTTTTAAGTCATCATACCTCTATTCCTATCGGAGAGCGAATTGAAATTATCGAAGAACATAGCTTAGCCACTCCACTTCAAATAGGATTAGTTGTCAAAAAAGATGCTTTTGATGAGATGTATGCCTATGAGGGGAATGATTTAGGGGTTCGTGTAAGTGAGCATCAGACCATCTTTAAACTATGGGCACCGACCGCTTGGGAAGTCAAAATAAACATCAAACATCCTCAACTTGAAGGCACATTTTCGTGTGTTAGAAATGAGCGAGGCGTCTATTCCTTTAAAATAGATCATAATTTGCATTTAGCGCATTATACATATCTAGTGAATAGAAATGGACGATGGATTGAAACCATCGATCCTTATGGAAGCTCCTCAAATGCGAATGGAGAAGTTAGTGTTGTTATTGATCATCAAACATGTCATGTAGAGTTACATGAAGACAAACTTCCTGCCTTAAAACAAAAAACTGATGCGATTATTTATGAAGCATCCATTCGTGATTTCACGATGGATCCCGCGGGAAACAATCCTTATCCTGGAACCTTTAAAGGATTTATTACCCCCAAAACGACGACTGATCAAGGCACCTTAACAGGATATGATTATTTAAAGACTTTAGGAGTTACGCATGTCCAGTTACTTCCGGTCTATGATTTTTATACTGTGGATGAACACAACGTTAAAACCTTTTATAACTGGGGGTATGATCCTCATCAGTATAATGTACCTGAAGGAAGTTATTCAACTGATGCGAATAAACCATGTGCCCGAATTGTTGAGTTTAAGCAACTAGTCTCACAACTTCATCAAGATGGCATGAGAGTGGTCATGGATGTAGTCTATAACCATGTTTTCGATATGGATGAGTCTTCATTTGAAAAGGTCGTACCATATTATTATTTCCGCCGTGGTGATAACGGGGCTATTTCAAATGGTTCTTTCTGTGGTAATGATTTTGATTCCACACGGGCTATGGCACGAAAATATATCGTGGATTCAGTATCCATGTGGGTTAAACATTACGGTGTTGATGGATTTAGATTTGATCTTATGGGTATTTTAGATGTTCAGACCATGAACCTAGTTGAAAGCACATTAAAAGCAATTAAACCTGATATTATGGTGTATGGTGAAGGATGGAATATGCCAACCATGCTTGATGATAGTCTAAAAGCAGCGATGTTTAATCAACATATGATGCCAGATATTGGACACTTTAATGATTTCTATCGAGATCATGTTAAGGGGAAAACGAGTGAAAATGAATCTTCGGTAAAGGGGTATGTGGCTGGGGATGTTAATTATAAAGAAGCAATGAAAATGGCTTTAGTGGGAAACACCTATGATTTTCCGTTTGTGAAGTTATTTCAATCACCGACTCAATCCATTAACTATGTGGAATGTCATGATAATGCAACGTCTTGGGACAAACTTAAAGAGTGTTGTAAAGAAGATTCCAAGGAAGTAAGAATTAAGAAGCACAAAATGCTTATTGGCTCCATCTTGCTTTCAATGGGCATTCCATTCCTTCATAGTGGTCAAGAATTTGCCCGTACCAAAAATGGAGCGCACAACACCTATCGTTCTTCTGATTTAATTAATCAAATCGATTGGCAAAGAAAAGATCGCTATAGTGATATCGTAGCATATACCCAAGATATGATTAAATTGCGAAAGTCATTAGCTGTGCTACGCTTTAATGATGTGAAGCTGATTCAAAAGCATGTCAGTTTCACTGATCTTCAAAATTCCATACTACTGATGGAGTTTAAAGATGTGAGAGCATATGGTGAATATGAGCATATCAAAATTTTCTTTAATCCTACTGGAACGGTGATGTATCATCGCTTAGAAGATTATTATCAACTCCTTGCGAATGAAGCAGGATTGATTGGGAACATTCCAGTTCAAAGTCTAACCATTAATCCACATACCATTGTGGTTGTGGCGAAGTAAGCACTGATAAGAATCAGTGCTTTTTTATTAAAAAATGACATTTCATTGTCATTTTAAGGTTCGCTCAGTACTATAGACTAGAGGTGTTTTGGATGACAACTTTTAGCAATGAGTCTATTAGAAACAAACAAAGTATTATGAATGTAGACAGTATTCGATTCAAGACATTACTAACTTTTAATGAAGTTGCGATATTTACAGTGGATGCGAATGATTACTTTTTTACTTCTTTTGGAGAGGATTCAAAAACTTTCTTTCAAGAAAATTTTCAAATAGAGATATTTGAAGGGTTAAAGGTTGAAAATGCTTTTCCTACGCATAAGCAACAATCTCAATATTGGATATCCATGTTTGAAAGAGTAAAAAGAGAAGGGGAAATAACATTTGTAACGGATTCACCCATCACACAACATCATTTAAGGGTTACCATGAAACCAATGTTTGTTGAGGGGAAAATTATCGAAATCATCATCCTTTTCAGTGATTTAAGTAATCTAATTGAATCTCAGAAACAAAAACAAGAAGAGTATGAGAAGTTTAAAGCCGTAATGGATAATACAAGTGATCATATTTATATGGTCGATGTGCCCAACTTTAATATTATCTATCGTAATCAAGCTTCCATTGATTTTATTCGACGTATGTATCACAGTAGTGATGAAGACATAATGCAATCGAAGCATCTCACTTTAGAGCAGAAAGAATGGTGGCATACTCAATTTAACGAAGTTTTAGAAAAGAAGCAAATCCAGTTTCGAAGACCTTCTTTTGTGGGGGAGGCTATCCTAGATTTTAAGGTTCAAGTTGTTCAATTTAGCGAAAAACCAGTGATTATGGTTATCTCAAAAGATGTCACAGAAACGATTGAATATCAAGAAAAACTTATTGTTGCAAATCAACGCATTTTTGATCAACTCATGAAATCAATTCAAGCTATTTCAAAAATCGGTGAACTAAGAGACTTGTATACCGCAGGGCATCAACGACGTGTGGATCAATTAGCTCTTGCAATCGCAAAGAAAATGCAACTTAATCATGAGTTACTGGAGATCATTCACATGGGATCCATTATTCATGATATTGGCAAGATTTATATCCCATATGAGATTTTAAGTAAACCCGATGTTTTGAATGAATATGAAATGGGGATAGTAAAAACCCATCCACAAAAAGGGCATGAGATTATTAAAGATATTGGTTTACCCCATGAAGTTTCATTAATGATTCTTCAACACCATGAACGTCTTGATGGGAGTGGCTATCCTTTTGGACTAAAGGACCATGAAATCATTCTTGAAAGTAAGATCCTAGCCGTTGCGGATGTGGTTGAAGCGATATCATCGCATCGACCTTATCGACCAGCATTAGGAATAGAAGTTGCTCTTGATGAAATTATTAGATATAAAGGAATCAAGTATGACGCTATGGTTGTGGAGGCATGTTTAAGTGTCATTCAAGACGATGGTTTCGAATTTGATAAGAAATAGTGAACTAAACAAAAACCTGTTCTCAATAGTGTGAACAGGTTCTTTTATTATACTTGGGTAATTAGTATTCCTAATGGGGGTAACGTAATCACAAAGGATTGTGTAATCAAATCATCCACACTCACAAAGGTTGGCTTGGATTGGATATTTATCCATGCTTCTATCGGTTCATGTTTAAAGCGCAGTTTTAATAAATCATCTTCAAACACGAACTCAAAAGCTTGAGCTTGTGTGATAGTAGGATAGTTTTTTCGAATAGAGGCAAGTGAGGTCATGAAGTCAATGAAGTCATGATTAAGTGCATGCCAAGGCATTGGACGACGATTATCTGGATCATGTGCTCCATCGAGTAGAGTTTCACTACCATAGTAGACACAGATTGATCCAGGTGAACAATACAGTAAACTTAATGCGAGTTTCACTTTGACTTCATCATGTTTCAATTGATGAAATAATCTTGGAGTATCATGAGAATCAAGAAGGGTAAACATATTCTCTAGAATATTTGGATGAACACTATTTTGTGTCTTTAAATAGCGTTGTGTAAAGGTTAAGGCATCCAGTTCACCTGCCGAGAAATCAAGAATTGCTCGACCTGTAGGATAATTCATCACTCCATCAAAGACATCATTATTAAGCCATGGTGTTGCATCATGCCAAATTTCACCTAAAAGGTACAAATTAGGATTAAGTGCGCGTGTTTGGGTATGAACTTCCTTTAAAAATGACATATCAATTTCATTCGCCACATCAAATCGCCATCCATCAATCTCAAATTCTTTGACCCAATAGGTCGCGACCGAGACAAAATAATCCCTTGCTTCTTGATTCAACATGTTGATCTTAGGCATGTTTTTCGCACTTGCGAAAGTTTCATATTCAAAAGGGTCAAATGAAGTAATATGAAACCAATCTTTATAAATCGAATTCTCTTTGTGTTTTAATACATCGTCAAAGGCAAAGAAATGACGACCTGTGTGATTAAAGACCGCATCAAGCATGATTTTAATGCCACGTTTATGAGCTTGTGAACCAAGTTCTTTTAAATCTTCTTTAGTTCCAAACCAAGGATCAATTTCAAAGTAGTCAATGGTGTCATACTTATGAGCTGAAGGGGATGAAAAGATAGGCGTTAAGTAAATCCCATTAAAACCTAAATCTTTAAGATAATCTAATTTTAGTGTTATTCCTTTCAAATCTCCTCCGAATGAAACTTTGTTATTGACAGGGCCACTTCCCCAATCAACAACCTCGGGAGGATCATTACTAGGTTCACCATTATGAAAGCGATCTGGGAAAATTTGATACCAAATTGTATCTTTAACCCATGAGGGTGAATTCACTGCCATTGAAGAGTGGACATAGGGAATGAAAAAATTATTCCATAAACCGACTTCTTCACTCATTGGAGTAAACCCATCTTCGCCAAACTGAACACATTCAAGTTCATCACAGACGATGAAATGATATTTAACACGGAAATTCTTAGGGGTAAATGTGACTTGAAAGATAAAATGGGTTGCGGTTTCGGCCACCTTTTCCATTTCAATCACATCATGTTCCCAACGATGTCCTTCACTTGTTTTGACCCATGCATGAGGGTCACCATAAATACAATGAGCACGGGTAATGTCTTTGCCTGTCATAAGTCTAAGCATGACATCACGGTTGTGAAGGACACATTGCATATGGGATGAATTTGTATGGATAATAGCACTTTGATTCATATTTGTTCTCCGTCCCCTATTGTGAAGAAGAATAAGAAAATTGTCAATTGCTTTGAGAATGTAAACGCTAACAAATGAATTGAAAAAAACTGGTGAAACTGTCATAATTAATCTAGGAGGAATAAGGTACATGGCGAATTCCAAGCGACTTAGTTCGAAGTTATTGACCTTTCTATCGACCCCCTTCAGGGTAGTTAAGGAAGTACTTATTGATATCAAGAAACATCCCGATGCCTTGAAGTCAGCAATACTTTCCATGATTTTCATGGGAGCAGGTCAATTTAGAAACAAACAAAAGGTGAAAGGAAGTATATTCTTAGGAATCTTTTTATTTGTTTTACTAGTAGAAGTATTCACGGGAGGTTACTTCTTCGCGTTGGATGAAATGGCACGTTTCCCAGCAGATCAAGGGGGAACGATTTATTTTATTCGAGATTATGGTGGATTCTTTTCATATGGACTATGGGGTCTATTTACTTTAGGTCAAGTTGTAGGGCAAAGCATTTATCGTGGACAGTTTGTGGAAACGTTCAACAGAAATATTCCATGGCTTAGTGCAGATAACTCAGTGACTCTACTTGGACGTGGTCTCATTGTTTTAGTGATTAGTTTAGTGGTTTTAGGATTCTATATCTATAATATTGTGGATGCATACAATACCCGTAAAGAGATTAATGCAGGGGCTGAAGTTGAAACAGGGGTTAAATATTTCAAACGTCTTTGGACAGATATGTTCCCTTTCATTATTTTAGTACCATCACTTGTGATGATTATGTTTTTCACACTGGTGCCATTCTTATTCTCATTCTTACTTGCATTTACAAACTACACATATCGTTTACAAATTCCAAACGTACTTATTCGTTGGGTTGGCTTTGACACATTCAAGTTAATTGTTGGTGATCCAGGTTGGTTAAGAATGTTTTTAAGTGTTCTATCTTGGACATTCTTGTATGCCATCATGTCTTCATTTACAGTCTATGTTTTAGGCTTGATTCAAGCGATTATCATTGAGAGTAAATTTGTTAAGGGCAAGAAGTTCTGGCGAACAATTTTAATTATGCCATGGGCGATACCAGCTATGATTTCACTCATGGTGTTCAAAAACGTGTTTGATACTAATGGTTTAGCCAACCAACTTCTCTATGCGACAGGTTCAATGCAATCAGTCTCTACGTTCCTTTATAGTATTGGACTTCAAGGTCGACTTGATAATCCCATTTTCTGGTTAACAGCGAATTATAATGGTAACTTAGCGAAGTTTGTCGTGCTTGCGGTGAACTTATGGTTAGGTTCTCCATACTTTATGATGCTTATAACCGGGGTATTAACAACCTTACCAAAGGATTTATATGAAGCTGCGGCAATCGATGGCGCAACGCGTTTCCAACAGTTTAAACGCATTACATTACCATTGATTTTGCGAGCAACATTACCAGCGATTGTCATGACATTCACATTTAACTTTAATAACTTTGGAGCGATTTACTTCCTTACAGGAGGGGGACCAGCCTTTGCTCGTGATGCGATTCCACAGTCCATGAGAATTATGGGGGGTGTGCCAGGGCAAACAGATATTCTGATTTCGTGGATTTATAACTTGTCATTCGCAAGTAATGCTCAGTTATATAACATTGCTTCGGTATACTCAATTCTCATCTTCTTATTTATTGGATCGATTTCAGTATTTAACTTAGCCCGATCTAAGAACTTATGGGAGGAGGATTAATGATGAGTGCATACATTAAGAAAGTTGTGGAGTTTATTAAGGAAAATATTCATGTTGTGACGAATTTTTTACTCGGAGTTCTTTCATACCTATGGCTCATTGCGGCGAGTGCTGTAGTACTTGTCCCTGTCATTTGGATGATTTCAGCAGCTTTAACACGTGGGAACTTATTAACTTCAGTACCACTCATTCCAGATCCATCAAAATGGTCATTGGCAAACTTTGAGTTTATCTTCACGTATCGCTCAAATCCTGCCCAAGCGATGGCGGATTTCCCAGGTGCTTTTGTGAGAACATTCCAAATAGCGGTGCTTAATACCATTGGGGTAACCATATTCTCAGTAATTACCGGGTATGCTTTTGCTCGTTTACGATTTAAAGGTAAAAAAGCGATGTTACTCACTATGATGGTCTTACAAATGTTCCCATCATTTATGGGTATGGTGGCATTATTCCTATTATTTAGAACCTTTGGATTCTTAAATAGACCTAATTATCTTGCGCTTATTTATATTGCAGGTTCAATTCCTTACAATACGTTCTTAGTTCGTGGATTTATGCGTAATATTCCAAAATCACTTGATGAGGCTGCTGCAATCGATGGCGCTTCGCCACTGCAAATCTTACGTATAATTTTATTCCCACTCATCGTACCTATTATCGGTTTCCTAGCTGTGGGGGCATTTATGGGTCCATGGTTAGATTTCATTCTTCAAGCTCGCTTCTTACAACCAGAGAACATCACGGTCTCGGTATGGCTCTTTAGAACAACAGATCCATTTAATACGTTATTCTATAATCCATTACGATTCATGGCCGGTGCATTACTCATTGCGATTCCAATTATGGTGATTCAATTCTTCATGCAGAAGTATCTCGTCTATGGTTTAACTTCAGGAGCAGAAAAAGGATAATGAAATTAAAAGCGTTTATTTCAAGCGCTACTTCGAACCGATCGATCATTGAGCATCGATCGGTTTCATTGTGGTGGCAAATCATATTACTATTCTTTTCTTTGATTATGATAGCATTCCCTTTTATTGTGGGAAGATTTAATGTGAATCAAGAATACTTAGATGCGAATTTTCCAGACTTCACTCAAGACTTTGTTTTAGCTTTAAATTCTAGTGATTGTACCTTTGTTTCAGAGGATGATCTTATCTTAGTGTTGACATGTCCCATCCAGGATCAAGTCATTCAAGGTGAGCGATATACGATTTATTTACTTCCTCATGAAAATAGAGTGTTTAATCGCGAATCCATAGTTTTCTTTAATGACTCACTACGAGTAACATTAAGTCCAGAACAAACATTAGAAGGAAGTTATATTTTTGGGGAGAAATCATTCGATCAAATCTTACTTGATATGAATAACCCTGAGTTTGACATTACCCCTAAAGCTTATGCCCTTAATATCTTAAGAAACATGGATTTAATGGCATTACCGACTGACATTTGGTTCATCTATTCGAGTATTACGATTCAATATATGATGTATTTATCAATCATTAGTTTGCTTATATGGTGGTTATACTCGCGCAAAGGCGGAATTAGGCTTCCTTTTAAAGAAATCACAGGCATGTTGATCATGATTATGTTTTGGACAGCCCTTCCAACAGCTGTTTTAGGCTTCTTCATCTCTGTGCTTGCGAGTGTCATGTTTACGATTGGGTATGTTACAAGAATCATCTTTATGTACACGAAGCTGACACGCCAAATTCAGGTGTAACCGTTTACAAAGTGAAATTTTTGTGATATAGTGTCTTTGCTTAATTCACGAATTAAGTAGAAAAATTTCAGGAGGGAAATTTTACATGAAGAAGTTTATTAGTCTTCTCGCTGTAGGATTGGTTGCTGGCTCATTAGCAGCATGTGCGCCGAGAACTACAGAAAACACTTGTGATGTTGACAAATTAGATGGAACCACAGTGTGTTTTGATGAAACGACTGGCCGCTTTGCCATCGAAAAAGATGCAGTACTTCGTTTTGGTGCTGACAATGACGATTTCGGTAATGCGATTGTCGCGTTATGGGATGCAACTTATCCAGAACATGCTGGAAAAGTGCAATTCGTTAACAACGGTTCACAAGGATCTGCTGACGCTTTAGCAGAACAACAAGGTGAATATCCAGATGTGTTCATGGTTATTGATGGAGAAGTTCCTCGTAATAATACTCATATTCTTCCTATTCATTCAGCATTAGCTAACATTATTAAAGCTAACTCAATTCAATCATTCTACCAAGCTGGTAACAGCTTAGCTACAGCTACTCACTATGCTCCAATGACTTATGATGGTATGGCTTTCTTAGTTAACCTATCTATGTTAGAAGCATTAGGCATTAGCACAGTTGATTCAGACGGCGATGGACTTCCTGATGCTGTTGATACTTTTGAAGAAATCTTTGCTCTTTCAACTTCTTGGATTGGCAACCGTCCTACTTACAAAGGAAAAGCGGTTAATATCGTATTCCCTATGTCATTAGGTGAGCCTTGGTCTGGATATTCTTCATTAACAGCTGGTGGTTGGTCATTATTCCCTACAGGCGATGCTACAAAACCTGGTTATGATGATCCTAAATTTGCTGCTGGTTTAGAATTCGTTCTTGCTGCTAAAGCTGCTCAAGTTTCTGTTGAAGAGTCCGGAGAAGTTACTCCTGGTTCAGCAATGGGATGGAGATGGGATCCAGTTCTAAATGATGAAACTGCTCCTTTCGGTTTAGTTGGAACTTGGATGAACGTTGCTGGTGCAGTTGCTAATAACGGCGCTAACTTCGCAATTACTCCAATGCCTACATGGAATGGCAACCCATTACGTCCTTTCGTTAAAACTAAAGGTTTCGTAATCAATGCTTACACTCAAAATCGTTCTGCTGCTACTGAATTATTACGTTTAGTTTATAGCCAAGCAGGCTTCCAAGCTATGGTTGATAGTTCTTCATATGCTCCTTCACTAGTTGATGGATCAGCATTAGTTCCTACTTTAGCTGAAGGTTCAGTTCAAGCGCAATTCATGACTGGTTTCGTTAATAACTATCCAGAACCAGCATTATTACTTCCTAACAACCCACAAATGAAAGCTATGGATGCTGCTTACTACCCATTCATGAGCCCAATTCTACAAGCTGTTTGGGATGGAGAACTCACAGTGGCTGAAGCTGTTGCTGAAATCATTGCGGATTCAAACGAAAAAATTGCTCTAGAAAATCAATAAAATCTAGCATACAATTTATAATCATAATGAGCATCGCAAGATGCTCATTTTTAAAGGAGAACTATGGAAAAAACGTGGTGGCATACAAGTGTTGGATATCAAATTTATCCACGATCATTTTATGACTCAAATCATGATGGTGTTGGTGATTTACGCGGCATCATTGAAAAACTTGATTATTTAAGTGACCTTGGAGTGAATCTACTCTGGATATGTCCGTTCTATAAGTCTCCTATGGATGACAACGGTTATGATGTCAGTGATTATTATCAAGTGGACCCTCTTTTTGGATCATTTGATGATGCGAAAGAACTTATTGAAAAAGCTAAAGAGCGAGGTATACGAATTATTCTCGATTTAGTCATGAATCAAACGTCAGATGAACATCCTTGGTTTATTGAATCACGCTCTAGTAAAGATAATCCAAAGCGTGATTTCTACATATGGCAAGATCCTAAACTTAATGAGGATGGAAGTATTGCGCCTCCAAATAATTGGGCTTCTTTCTTTGGAGGTTCATGCTGGAATTATGATGAGCGAACTTCTCAATACTACATGAAGATATTTTCTAATAAGATGCCAGATTTAAACTGGGAAAATGAAGCCATGCGCGAAGCGATGTATGATATGGCAAAGTTTTGGCTTGATTGTGGGGTGGATGGGTTTAGAATTGATGCGATTGCCCATCTGGCGAAAGACTTAACTTTTGAAGACTCTGAGATGGAACTCAATGAAGATGGGGTTGCTCCTGATTGGAAGAAATTTTCAAACCGACCTAGACTCTTTGAATATCTTGCGGAGTTTCATGATAAAGTACTCACTCATTATGATATCGTCACGGTTGGTGAAGTGGGTGGTGGAGCTGATGTTGAGGATGCGAAAAACTATGCATCCTACAACACTAAAGGCTTTAATATGGTCTTTAATTTTGATCATTGTTGGTACAATGGCGCATGGGATGACTTTGGAAGAACCAAAGGGAAACTGCCTGTGGATGTTGTTGGATTGAAGAAGCGTATGAATCATTGGATTAAAGGTTCTGAAAATGAAATGTGGATTCCTCATTATTGGCTCAATCATGATCATCCACGAGTTATGTCTCAATATGGAGATCCAGAACGATATCATCGCGAATCAGGAAGCATGTTAGGGATGTTGTTATTATCATTACCTGGAACACCTTTTATTTACAATGGTGAAGAAATTGGCATGACTAATGTGGATTATGAGGATGTGAATGATTTTAGAGATGTATGGATTAAAACATTCATGCAAGAAGCTGTAAAACGTCATTCATATGAACAAATCATGAATCATTTACGTCGTACTTCTCGAGATAATGCTCGTACTCCAATGCAATGGAATGCACAACCTCATGGAGGTTTTACTCAAGGTGTGCCACATCAAAAATCAGTCAGTAATTATACTTGGATTAATGTGGCATCTCAACAACATGACCGTACCTCAATATTCAGTTTCTATAAAGCCATGATTCAACTTCGTAAGGATAGTGACTATACTGATACATTAGTTTATGGCGATTTTGAACTTATTGAAGCGTTAGATACAGAACTCTATGCATTTAAGAGAAATTATGATAGAAACTTGGTCTTTATTGCGAACTTCAGTGATCACGAAAAAGATATTTCATCTTTAAATATCAGTGGTCATCTTATTATTAATAACTATTCAACATTCACTCACATCTTAAAACCATATCAAGCTTGTCTTATTGAAGTCTAAGGAGGCATTATGAAACGAATTTTACTTAGTACACTTATATTACTAGTCTTACTCAGTGGTTGTATCCAAGCACCAACCACTGAAGATCCCAAAGATTTAAGTGTTGATGAGTTAAGGGAATTATTAAAGGAAACTCACGCACGTGAATTTCTAAGTGAAGTTTCAGTGGCCTACAATATTTTCCCAATTGCCTTTGCGGACAGCACGGGGAATAATCATGGTGATATTCGTGGGATTATTAATAAACTAGATTATCTTAATGATGGGGATCCTAATACCACCACAGATTTAGGCATTACAGCCATTTGGTTAAATCCGATTCACCCTTCAAACACCTATCATAAGTATGATGTTTTAGATTATTATCAAATTGATCCTAAGTTTGGAACACTTGATGATTTCAAAGAACTTGTCGAAAAGGCCAATGAGCGTGGGATTAAAATCATCATGGACATGGTGTTTAATCATAGTGCTTTTGACCATCCATGGTTTAGGCAAGCTTTACGTGGTGTTGAACCTTATAATGAGTATTATCGAATTGAGAAATCATTGCCTTCAGAACAATTTCCAAACAAAACAGGTTGGCATCAAACCTCTGGAGTGTATTACTATGGTGGATTTTGGGATCGCATGCCAGAATTTAACTTAGATAGTCCACGTGTACGAGAAGAATTCAAAAATATTATTACGTTCTGGCTTGAAATGGGTGTGAGCGGAATTCGCTATGACGCCGTCAAACATGGATATGATCGTCGTGAATGGCCAGAGGGAACCCCAACATTACAAAAGAATTTACAATTTTGGATGACACTTCAACTTCATGCGAAGACGATTAATCCTAATGCCTTTGTGGTGGCAGAAATGTGGGATACCAACTTAGCGATGCAACCGTATGCGCAAGCTTATGATGCTTTATTTAACTTTGATT
This sequence comes from Erysipelotrichia bacterium, assembly GCA_018333955.1. Lineage (GTDB taxonomy): Bacteria > Bacillota_I > Bacilli_A > Erysipelotrichales > Erysipelotrichaceae > UBA6182. Next base: position 22,355 of record JAGXSD010000044.1, on the reverse strand, counting down.
TTGGGGATATGGTGGTGAACGCACTTAATTCCGGAGTCGCATCAAACTTTATGGCCACGCAAATTCGTAATCTAGAAGGACTCAGAAGTCGTAATCCAAATTATGTGGATGCGCCATTCTTAAAAAATCATGACCAACCACGAATTTTCAATGAATTAGGTTTCGATATTAATAAGATGCGTTTAGCTTCGGTTTTCTTACTCACTCAAGAAGGTGTTCCTTTCATTTATTACGGTGAAGAACTAGGCATGAAAGGTGTTAAACCAGATGAGCGAATTCGTGAGCCAATGCGTTGGAATAACACGATTGGTTCGGAAGTGGCTTACTGGACTCAGTGGCAATATAATTGGGATACACCAACCGTCGAAGAACAAGATGTGGATCCAAATAGCCTACTGAATCATTATCGTCGTCTCATTCATTTAAGACATGCGACCCCTGCACTTCGTTTTGGGAGCACAGAAGTGGTCAGTATGTTTAATTCTTCCATTGTAGCCTATACACGAGAATTTGAAGGGGAGAAAGTCATCGTTTTAGTCAATTTATACAATGGTACTTTAGAAGGCCAAGATCGAGATGGAATACTACAAGATCTAGAAATCTTATCTTCATATGAATCATTTAACATGTTAGAAAACAATGTGTTTACCTTAGGCCCACGGGGTTATGTGATTGGGCGCATAAAACCATGATGGTTGGGCGAGTAAGCTCACCTCATCCATCTCATCTTGATGAGTTTACTAAAGCAACGTATGCATTGCTTGAAGAGGATGTGTGTGATCGCTTAGATCCTTATCATATGGTGGTTCATTTTGATGTGAGCGCAAGTGAACTTATCACATCTTTATTCGCATCATGTCAAACTCAAGGACTTCATTTAAGTATGGTCATTGGTTATGCGCATGATCGTGTCCTGCAAAAAGCTAGTGAAGTGGCTCAAGAACATTATGATCATGAATGTGTGCATCTTTACCACATTTTACTTCATGAATGTAAACATCATACCCAAGTCATGAGTGAAGAATTAAAACTAAAGATGGAAGCATTAGATCATGATGATCGATTGACTTTTAAAATGTATCTAGAATATCACATGAATGCTTTACTTGCGGCGGATGCTTTGTATGTTCATCGTAATACGTTTAATTATCGATTGAATAAGGCTATTGATGCGAGTGGGATTAATATTAAGATTCAACCTTTCGCACTATTACTTCAACTCTATTTCACATTAGAAACATTAAGATAACCTCCGGTTATCTTTTTTGTGCACTATGCACAATTTTAGTGTGTGTAGTCATTATATAATAGTGTCAAAGGAGATTTACTATGGCAAATCTATCACTTAAAAATATTAATAAGATTTACGACAACAACGTCCAAGCAGTCTTTGATTTTAATCTTGAAATTGAAGATAAAGAGTTTATTGTATTAGTTGGTCCATCAGGATGTGGAAAATCCACAACCCTACGTATGGTGGCTGGTCTTGAAGAAATCACGAGTGGCGATCTTATTATTGATGGCAAACGTATGAACAATGTTCAGCCTAAAGATCGTGACATCGCGATGGTGTTCCAATCCTATGCACTTTACCCACATATGTCAGTCTATGACAACATGGCTTTCGGTTTAAAACTTCGTAAAATGCCTAAACAAGAAATTGAAAAACGTGTTAAGGATGCAGCGAAGATTCTTGAAATCGAACAGTATCTTGATCGTAAACCCAAAGCATTATCCGGTGGTCAACGTCAACGTGTGGCGTTAGGACGTGCGATTGTTCGTAATGCGAAAGTATTCCTTATGGATGAGCCTTTATCAAACCTCGATGCGAAGTTACGTGTTAACATGCGTTCTGAAATCATTAAACTTCATGAACGTATTGGTGCAACAACCATCTATGTTACCCATGACCAAACTGAAGCGATGACCATGGCTGATCGTATCGTTATCATGAAAGATGGTTACATTCAACAAATCGGAACTCCAAAACAAGTGTATAACAAACCAGTCAATATGTTTGTAGCAAACTTTATTGGTGCCCCAGCAATGAACTTTATTCATGGTACGTATTCAAAAGGTCGTTTTGAAGTGAATGGTAAATCATTTGGTGTACCTGAAATGTATCATGCGGATTTAAAACCGTATGATGGTAAAGCAGTCGTATTAGGCATTCGTCCTGAAGATATTCATTACGAAGGGATTGTTGCGCAAACATTCCCAGAAACACCATTTAATTTCGAAGTTGAAGTTGCGGAATTATTAGGACATGAATTCATTCTTCATGGTCAATTTGCTGGCCAAAAAATCTTAGCTAAAGTATCAGCTCGTGTTGATGTGAAAGCCCACACCGTAATTCCTCTAGCCATGGAAATGACTAAACTTCATTTCTTCGACAAAGAAACACAATGGGTTATCACTAAATAATATGGCTGTCTTAACACCTAAATCTCTTTCACATCAAACTATTTATCAAGTGTATCCTCGCAATTATAGTGAGGCGGGAACACTTAAGGCTGTAACTCAAGATCTTGATCGCATTAAAGCTTTAGGGGTCGATATTGTTTATTTACTTCCAATTCATCCAATTGGAGTAGTAGCTCGCAAAGGAAAATTAGGAAGTCCTTATTCCATTCAAGATTTTCGTAAAGTTAATCCTGAACTCGGCACAAAAGATGATTTAAAAGCCTTGATTGATCGTGCCCATGAACTTGGTTTAAAAGTGATGATGGACATTGTCTTTAATCACACATCTCGTGATAATCCTTGGATGAAACAGTATCCTGATTACTACTACTATCGTGATGGTCAATTTGCGAATAAAGTCGGTGATTGGTCTGATATCTGCGATTTAAACTACAACTATAAACCACTTTGGGAAGAAATGATTGATATTCTTAAAGGGTGGGCTCTATTTGGATTTGATGGGTTTAGATGTGATGTGGCGCCATTTGTACCACTTGAATTCTGGTTGGATGCGCGAAAAGTCATCAATACCTTAAACCCACACATTATCTGGTTTTCAGAATCTGTGCATCGCTCATTCTTAAAAGTCATGCGTGATGAAGGATTTATCTGTCATAGTGATGCCGAGATGTATCAAGCCTTTGATGTGCTATACGATTACGATATTATTCATGATGCGGAAGCGTATTGGGAAGGTAAGAAACCACTCAGTGCATTTATTGGACAACTCAATCTTCAAGAGATGATTTACCCTGCGAACTACCTCAAAGCTCGCTCCTATGAAAACCATGATGTTCCTCGTCTAATGAAAAGAACGGGAAGTGTCGCTAAGACCAAAAACTGGGTTGCGGCCATCATGACCTTAAAAGGCATGGGATTTCTCTTTAATGGGATAGAAACCCTTACCGATGTCCTTCCTGATCTATTTGATAAAGACCCAATACCTTGGAGTCAACTTGATTCGAAGTGGGTTTCTGAAATTACAAATCTTGTGGAGCTTAAAAAACGTCCAATCTTCTCAACGTATCAAAAATACATCTTAGAAGACACTGGCCTGGATATCTTCCATATAACCTACAAGAAAGATGATGAAGTCCTTATTTCCATCTGTAATGTTGGTCAAATCAAAGATGATGTGAAGGTCGACTTAAAAGATGGTGAATATGCGAATGAATTTGATGGCACACTTGTGAGAGTATCTGCAGGAAAAGTTCGCTTAGGCACAAATCCTATTATTATTCATAAAATGTAAAGAAAGAGGCTGATGCATTGCATCAGCCTTTCTTATTTAAGTATAAATCCCGCTCGAATCTCAACATAATACTTGAGAACAGATAGGTTTGATGGACGTATTGAATATGATCTAAGTGACGTGCCCGTGCACGAATAGCTCTTAAGTCAGTGATTAACTTCTTCACAATAGCTTTGCCTTGAAGTGCAAGTTCTTTTGACTTTTCATCAAAATCAATCAATCTATCCTCTTCAAGCAGTTCATGGGTGAGTGTATTTCGCTCAATGATCCATGTTTTAATAGACTCATAGAGTGACACATCACATTCTTGAAATAACACATGATCTTTTTTGATGGCTCGTATTAAAGCCTCTAGTTCTTTAAATAAACCAAAACGATCAGGTTCTTTAATGAAACGAAGTTTCTTCACTTCAGGAACCATACAAAGCATTTTATAGACAGTATGTTCAATCACATTGTATTCAATAATAATCGCAGACCCAAAATCATCATCTTTAAGTTCTTGATTGATCTGCTTTAAAGCATTGGCCAAGGTTAAGATGGCTTTGAGTTGTTGATTAAGTTGACGTTGTGCGATTGATTCTTCATTCATGTTGATTGAATCTCAAGTTCAAAGCACACAACTTCACCAGGGGCACAATGAATCATAAGGACCTTATGTTCATTGATATGGGCATGAAGGTGAGGGTTGTGCTCTGATGAGAATTTTAATGTGCAGGTGACATTCTTAGCAAAGAATTCATTTGGTAAAGAATCTAGTTTTACAGTATGAGTCTGATGAGTATAAACATCAGTATTGACCACCGCAATTAAAGCCTTATTGCCTTTCACATATCCCATCCCCGCTGCAGGATCCCATGGGGCCGAGAAACCAAGAGGATACGTATGTTCTTTTGAAATGATCGCATCCACATAGCGAGCACGAAGTTCACTTGCACTTTCAAGCAAAGTTGGAATCATAAAACGTTGTTTGTGATTCATATGGAAAGCATATTTATCAAAGAGGGCAAGTTTACCATAGAATGGATCATCTTCACTCAATTGATAGGCTTCATCAGGACGACAATCAAGCCCAGTATTCATTGGTTGACGCTCAAATACTTCTTGGCCACTATTAATGAATGGAATGGTGTTGGGAATAAAGAGTGAGTATAAAGTCACCATCTTCGCAAGTTTCTCACCACCTTCACGAGCCGCAAGACGAGGAGTATCATGAGTTTCTCCCACCGCAAACAGTGGAGACTCCATATTCATGGATGAATACACAAAGTTATTGAAGAAGCCTTCACGAACACGTGGTAAGCGAATAAAGCCATCTCCGATAATCATGTTGTAGCCTTTTTCCATGGAGGCTTTCGCATTCTCCACATCAAGTTCTTCCGCAATAAAGCAGAAGTTAGGATCAATGCTACGAGCCTTATCTAAAATCATCGCCACTAATGGTTCTGGTAAGGCGTGACCCATATCAATACGAGCTCCATCAATCCCAAATTCCTTTTGAAAGAATGGAATGATGTTAGTGAGGGTATCCCATAGCGGTTCATTGACTACACTACCAGGATTATAGGATGACTTCGCGACATCAAAAAGAATATATGGCTCCACATGTCCAATCTTCTCTAGATATGGTTGAGAATTTAATGGATGATCTAAGAATAGTCTAAAGAAGGTGACATCACTCCATGCTGGTTGTGGATCATTAATCCCATCCGAAAATGCAGGGGCAATGGTTAAACCAAACATTTCTTGAACTAAATCCAAGATTTCAACGTTGCCTTGGGCTTCATGCCATGCTTGGACACATTTTTCCCATTGCTGTGGATGAGTGGATTTAGGATTTGGTTGAAACTTTTTAATATGTGCAATGACTTCTTCACTCTTGAATACTTCTTCTAAGTATACTGCCTTAGCAGGAAGGACACTCGCAAGGGTAGGTACAAGAGGGGGCTTATAATCCGCTAAATCTTCATGTTTAATCCAATAGAACCATTCAGGATGATCCACAATCAAATCTGAGTTCACTGAGTTTGTTCTTGGAATGATATCAATAATGACTTTCATATCTAGACGATGACATGCTTCCACAAAGGCCTTGAATTCATCCTCAACAGTGAGTGAATCTCCAGTCATTGGATCTTTTAATCCTTCATCAAGTTTAAAGAAGTTTGACACGCCATAAGGAGAACCTAATTCCCCTTTTTTATCTTTAAGCGAATACTTTGAAATGGGAAGCATATAAACCACATCAATCCCCATACGTTTAAGATATGGAAGTATCGCAATGGCCTTCACAAAAGTTCCTGTTTCCTTTAATCCATAAAGATTTTCATGTTCTAAGTGACCTGAGCGATCATGATCATAACTTGCAGAGGAGCGAATCATCATGGAATAGGCCATACTTTGGCGAATCCAATCCCCATGACCTAAACCTTGAGGAAGTTTTTTAGGTTGACCTAAGAAATAAGGGGCATGGTAATCCACTTTGGATTGTCCTTGTTTGAGGATGACATGGGTGATGATTTCTTTATAGAACTGAAATGGATTCACAATCACATTGCCATCATTGACGTTGATCTTTTGATCCACACAAACATCCTCATGATCCCATAAATCAGGAATCGTGTAATTAAATACCGTTTTATGTTTCTTTTCTTGGGCAGCTAAAGCTGCAGAGACTTTCTTTAAATAACTCATAGTGTACATTCCCTTTCATTCTCATTTTACCATAACTCAGGTCGTGATGATGAAATCTTGTGATGAAAAAAAGGACTTAGTGATGCTAAGTCCTTTGTGAATGGGGGCTACTTTATAAAGCGAATAGTATCGCCCACTTTGACTTCTGGAAGTTTGTAAGGGGTCAATACGGCACTGCCTGGAAGAATGTTTGTACCCTCTTCTAGGCCAAAGTAAAGTGAGATATGACCAAGATCATACAGTGTTTGATTCGCAACATAGCCAATATCCTCTACGGTATAAGTTGTGTTACCAAACATAATCTTTGATCCTTTTTTTAGCATGTCTTTTTGAGGAGCGTCCTTAAATTCATGAATCACTGAGATCTCTTTAAACTCAGCAGGGGCTGTCGTATTAAATAAGATTAAAATGGGATATTCCTCAGAGATAGCTAATTCCCCTATCTCAACAATTTTTGACGAAATCATACTCATCCTAAGAGTTCCTCCTGAAGTTGACGAAGTTTCCACACGGTGGTGGTGGTATCAAGAGCAACATCCTCTAGACTTACAAATGTACCATTAGGAATATCACGTTTTGCGACGCAATTTCCTGCGATTAATCCAATTGGAATTAATCCTTTTTCTTTAGTGACTTGATGGGATTCAATAACACCACGTACGCAGTATCCCCCAATACCATCGAGTCTTTCTCCAGCTTTAATATCTTTCTTCGCCACCGCCACGGTATCAGAGATTTGCCCAATTGGAGTGATGGCGGCTTGTTTATTCAGTAAAGCACGTGCAATCGTCACTGGGGTTTCAAGACTTGCTAAGTGGTATGGACGATAAAGGATGTGATGATCACGATCCACTTTCATCATGTAATTCATGGTTTCCGCAACACCTTGTGATTGTGCTTTCACAATTACAAATACTCCTGGGGCTAAACCATCCACATACTCGACAACACCATATTGATTTAGAACGCCACCTTCTGATTTTAATCGAAGTTGTGCTACAGTTTCTTCTAAATGTCCTTTCGTTCCATGCATACCCGTGACATCCGCAACGTAACCGGTCGCATTAGAAAGTAATGTCATTTCAGCCATGGTCTTAGTGCCATCTGCGAAGGATGCAAGCATATGAGCTGACATATTTCTTTCCTTAGCTTCTTGACCCACACTGGTTGGATTTGCTTCAGGACGAAGTTTATTGTTTTTACCTTTACCTAAGACCAGCACTTCAAAGCCCATGGTTTTCGCAAATTCATAGAGTTCAAAGGTTGATGCAGGTTCATCACCATCACTACCAGTATACATGAGTCCAGCCGCTGAGAAGAGTTTATGAAGGAGTGGCCCTACAGTAATATCAATTTCCACATTAAGTAAGACTAAATGTTTCTTAGCCATCAAACATTCTAATGCAAGTTTTGCTCCTACTTCAGGAACGCCGGTCGCATCGACTAAGACTTCTACTTGTGGATGATTCACCACGTCTTTAAAGTTTGTGGATAAGAACACTTCATACGGTAAGGTTGCTTTTTCATCAAAAGCTTTCTTAGCTTTCAGTGCGTTGTCCATATTAATATCGGATATGCCCGCGACAACCATTCCAGGAATGGATGCAATTTGTGCGATCATTCCAAAGCCCATTTGTCCTGCACCAATTACTCCTACACGAATAGGGTTCTTGGCTTGTTCACGTTCTAGTAACTGTGTATATATACTCATATGACCTCCTTGATGGCGTTTTACAATTTGAGTTTAAGTCAACTCGTGAACAAAAATCAAGATTAATGAGCAAAGATGACATTTGTTACACAATTGTGAGAAAATGTGTGATAATCACATGATAGAAAACCCGTTTTTTTCACATTTGTGAATGGTGACAAGATTTATGGCGCATTTGTTGACAGGATATTGTGAAAAAAAACTAAACTTAAAGTAACTTGAAAGATTTAAGCGCTTTCAAAGGGGAAAGAGAGGTGTTGTTGTTTGGATTATGCATCACTCATCTGGGCCTTTGCAGCTCTATGGTTGACCCAATCAATCTTTGCTTTTATTCAAAGCAGATCAATGAGTCGAAAAATTCTTGAACTTCAAGCAGCGCATCGAGTCGGTCATATGGGGATAGGACTATCTCGGGCAAAGTTTAATGCAGGTAAAGGAATTATATTGACCGTGATTACAGATATGGATGGGAGAATCGCTGAGTTTCAATTGCTTTCGGGATACACCGTGATGGCTCGCTTCAAAAGCATCCCAAAATATATTGGTCTGATGCCTCATGAAGTTGCGGCGAGTATGACGTCGAAGAAAGATAAACGCCTTAGTTTTGCATTTATCCAAGCGATCGAGAAGATCAATGGTGAAAGATTGAAGCAAGGATTATCGCAGTTAGCTGTTTAAAACCTATATAAGGAGGAACATTATGGATTTCTTAGTTGAATTAGCTGAAGGGTTTATTGGTATTTTTAACGCAGGTGGTGGAGTTTTAACATCTCTAGTCACTGGTATCTTACCAACCCTTATCGTCTTGTTGACATTTGTTAACGCAATCATCGCTCTCATTGGTGAAGAACGTGTAACTAATTTTGCTCGTTTGATGACTAAAAACATCGTCTTACGTTACACTGTATTCCCAGTACTTGCTGTTTTCTTCTTAACTAACCCAATGTGTTATTCATTTGGTAAATTCGTTGAAGAAAAACAAAAACCAGCATTCTATGATGCTGCAGTATCATTTGTTCACCCAATTACTGGATTATTCCCACATGCTAATGCTGGTGAATTATTCGTTTGGTTAGGAATCTCCTCAGGTCTAACAACTTTAGGTCTAAGCTTAGGGCCATTAGCGCTTCGTTACTTTATTGTTGGGGTTATCGTCATCTTAATTCGTGGTGTCGTCACTGAAACACTAACTAAGATGATGTGGAAAGACTAAGATTATGGCAGATGTAAAAGTCGTCAAAGTCACCAAAGGTGAAAAAGGATGGGGTGGCCCATTACTTCTAGCTGAAACAGACAAAAAGAAAATTGTCGCATCAGTCACTGGTGGCGGAATTCACCCTGTAGCTCAACGAATCGCTGACTTATTAGGTGTTGAAGCCAGAGATGGCTTTAGTACAAAAGTTGAAGTAGATGAAATGATCTGTGCTGTTATTGACTGTGGTGGTACTGCTCGTTGTGGTGTTTATCCAAAACTTGGAGTTCTCACCATCGACTTACACCCAATCACTCCTTCTGGACCTCTCATGAAGTTTATGAATGAAGAAAACTTTGTGTCTGGTGTTAAGGTTGAGAACATTGCTATGGCGGATGGAAGTACTCCTCCACTACCAGTGACTCCAACTAAAGAAGAGAAAAAAGCACATGTAAAAGCTGTTGAAGAGGAGGTCAAAAAAGAAATGGCTAGCAAACAAAGCCCTGTGGCTGCATTAATTAACAAAATCGGCCGTGCTGTAGGTGGAGTCGTAGGAGCATTCTACCAAGCAGGACGTGAATCCGTTGATATCGTGATTAAAAACGTCTTACCATTCATGGCATTTATTTCCATGATGATCGGTTTAATTCTATTCACTGGTGTTGGTAACGTCATCGCTGAAGCAGTTAAACCATTATCTGGTAACATCTTCGGTATGGTTGTCTTATCATTTGTAGCGGCAATTCCATTCTTATCCCCTGTATTAGGTCCAGGTGCAGTTATCGCTCAAGTTATTGGGGTATTATTAGGGGTTGAAATTGGTGCTGGTCGTTTAGCTCCATCAATGGCTCTTCCTGCATTATTTGCCATCAATGCTCAAGTTGGTGCTGACTTCGTTCCAGTAGGTTTAACACTTGCGGAAGCAGAACCTAAGACTGTTGAAGTGGGTGTCCCTGCGGTATTATTCTCTCGTTTAATTACCGGCCCTATCTCAGTTATCATTGCTTACTTATTCAGCTTCGGACTATACTAGTCAATTAAAACAACGCTTCATCTTTCAAAAATGATCAAAAGTAGGTATCATTAAGGTACCTACTTTTCCTTTGGAGGTCACATGTCTTATCATTGTGTATTCATGCATCAAAAAGGTCCCATTGAAGAACTTGTTGCTCAAGATCGGCTTTTCGCATTAACTTTAAAAGAGAATGAAATCGGATGTCGATTCTATGAAACTCATGGGGTTATTTTAGGAAAACTTGATCAAATATGTTCAAACTTTCAAGAAGGAGTTGAATTTCTTCATAGCCAAGGTTATCCAACCACCATTCGCGAACAAGGAGGATTGGGTGTTGTCGTGGATGAAGGAGTCCTGAATGTCAGCATTATCCTTCCTACGTTATTAAAACCATATAGTGGACTTTATGAAGCTTATGATACGATGGTGATGTTATTTAAAGAGGCTTTCACATCATTTCCTCATAAATTATATTTTTATGAGATTGAAGCATCATATTGCCCAGGAAAGTATGATGGGGTCATGCACGATAAGAAATGGTGTGGAATTGCTCAAAAACGCATGAAAGATAAAGTTATTATCTCGGCCACCATCATGGTCCATGGACATCAATGGTGTCGAGGATCTCTGATGAAAACATTCTATGAAATCGCAAATCAAAGTCAAGATCCACGTTTTCCAAACATTAATCCTGAAAGTATGTGGACACTCAGTGATGCATTAAATAGAGGCATCACCAATGATGAATGTATGAAAATGATTCAAAGCACAGTTAAAACATGGGTGCAAGGTTTGTGAAACGATGTGACAAATGTGACGCAATTTGTGAAATCAGAACAAAAAATAATAAGGTTTGTGACATTTGTTAGTCACAAACCTTTTAGTTTGACATTTGTCACAATCAGATTTATGATGTGAACGAAGATGGTGTTTTCACAATGGAGGCTGTATGACTAGTAAAGATGATTTACGCCTACTCATAGACATTGCACAGATGTATTATGGCGAGCAAGCAACTCAAGATGATGTTGCGAAGCGTTTTAATATATCACGCTCCTTAGTGTCGAAGTACCTTTCTCGTGCTCGAGATTTAGGGATTGTCGAGATTAGAGTGCATGATGAATTGTTTCATCCCTACAAGCAGTTGGAAGAAAAGCTTAAGAAAAAATACGATTTAGAAGCTGTGGTGTGTGTGAATGCCGCTGATCCTTCTCAGGTAAAACAGCGTATAGGAGATGCCACTGCTAAGTATTTATCTAAAGTCATCCAACCCGATTCCATCATTGGTGTGAGTGCTGGAACCACGGTTTATGAAGTGGCATCGAATATGTATCTCAATGTCACGATGAACAATTTAACGTTTGTGCCTTTAGTTGGAGGATTAGGTAAGGAGCATACTGACATTCAGGCGAATGTGGTATGTGATATTTTTGCGCGTCGTACTGGCGGTGTGTCCGTGGATCTTCATGTTCCGGTATTAGTGGATAGTGCTATGGCCAAAGAAGTGCTTTTGTCTCAAAACTTCATTAAAAAGACATTTGATCTTATGAAGCGTGTTGACATTGCGTTAGTAGGGATTGGAGGAGCTCCTGTGTATGATGAGATGACGAAAGCTTATCTTCATAAAGTGGATCCTACGGCCCTTGAAAACAAAGAGCGTGTCACTGGAGATGTTTGTTACAACTTCTTTGATAAATATGGTCGCTACATTGATACTGATTGGAATCGTCGTGTGATGGCGATTGACTTAGAAGAAATTAAAAAGATTCCGATTGTGATTGGGGCTTCGGGAGGCCTTCAAAAGGTGGAAGGCATTCGAGCTGCACTTCGTGGGCAGCTAATCAATGTCTTAATTACAGATATTAATACCGCTAGGGAATTACTAAAAGAGGAGTAAGAACCATGAAAACGTTAGATACAGTCATTATTGGGTCTGGACCTGGAGGCTATGTGGCTGCGATTCGCGCTGCACAACTTGGCCAAAAGGTTACAGTGATTGAAAAAGGAGATATTGGAGGGACGTGTTTAAATGTGGGATGTATTCCTTCTAAAGCGTTACTTCATGTCGCACATGAATTAAAACAAGCCTATGGTAATAAAGACTTAGGCATTAAAACCAAAGAAGTGGAATTTGACTTTGCGAGTGCACAAAAATGGAAAAATAACCGTGTTGTGAAGAAGCTTCGCTTAGGGGTTACGGGTTTACTTAAAAAGAATGGTGTAGAAGTCATTCAGGCTGTCGCAAGCTTTAAAAATGCTTCCACCCTCGTTTTAAAAACAGAATCAGGAAGTGAAGAAATTTCTTTTAAACATTGCATTATTGCGACCGGCTCTTCACCGATTGTTTTACCATTCCTACCGAAATCAAATCGAATCGTGGACTCTACAGGATTACTGAATATTGAATCTTTACCAAAGCGTTTAGCGATTGTTGGGGCAGGTTATATTGGCTCTGAACTTGCGCAAGCCTTTGCGATGATGGGTTCACAAGTTACCTTAATTGAAGGCACAGATCGTATCCTTCCAGGCTTTGAAGCGGACATTAGTGCTTTAGTCAAGAAATCCTTTGATGCTTTAGGCATGAAGATATTGACCAGTGCTAAACTAAGCAAAGTTGAAGAAAAAGGCGATGAACTTCATTGTTTCATTGAAGGCCAAAGTGAAGCTTGTGTGGTGGATACCCTCATGGTGTCTGTGGGACGAAAAGCAAATACACAAACTTTAGGTCTTGAACAGGCTGGGGTAAAAGTTGCTCCTTCAGGACTTATTGAAGTGAATGAACTAGGTCAAACAAGTGTTAAAAACATCTACGCCATTGGGGATGTCGTGGCAGGCTTAGCACTTGCACATAAAGCAAGTTATGAGGCAAAGATTGTGGCGGAAGTCATTAGTGGTCATGCGAGTGCTATTGATTATAAAGCTATGCCAGCTGTGTGCTATACCACTCCTGAAGTCGCAACAACAGGTCTTACACTAGAAGAAGCGAAAAAAGCAGGATTTAGTGCCAAAGCTTCAACTTTCCCAATGGTGGCGAATTCAAGAACGACCGCTAATGGTGGTGGTGAAGGGTTTGTAAGAATCGTCTTTGATGAAAAGACACAACTCGTTTTAGGAGCGCAAATTGTTGGTGAACAAGCCGGTGAAATGATTACGGTAATCACTACTGCGATTGAAACTTCACTGACTATTGAAGATATTGCTTTAACTATTTTCCCTCATCCAAGTTTAAGTGAAGCCATTATGGATAACGCGGAACTTGCGATGGGATATCCAATACATTTATAAAAACTGGAGGACACAAGTATGCCAATTTCAATTCCTAATAAAGCGAATTTTGATGATGCAAAATTAAAAGAATTATTTGAAACGATGTGGGTGATTCGCCTTTTTGAAGAGAAAGTAGACTTTTTCTTTGCGAAGGGAATGATTCATGGAACAACTCACTTAGCTGTGGGTCAAGAAGCTTCCGCAACAGGATCTGGAGCGGTGCTTAAACAAAGTGATTGGATTACGGCGTCTCATCGTGGTCATGGACAAACGATCGCGAAGGGAACAGATGTTCCGCAAATGATGGCTGAATTATTTGGTCGTCAAAATGGTACGAACCGTGGTAAAGGTGGATCAATGCATATTGCCGAAATGGCCACTGGAAACCTTGGGGCCAATGGAATTGTAGGTGGAGGGTTTCCAATTGCGGTTGGTGCGGCGTTAACTTCTAAACTAAAGAAAGATGGAAAAGTCACCTTATGTTATGCAGGGGATGGCGCAACCAATGAAGGAAGTTTCCATGAGTCGTTAAACATGGCTTCAATTTGGGATTTACCGGTGATTTTCTTTATTGAAAACAATAAATATGGCATGAGTGGTCCGGTTGAAAAGATGACGAATGTTAAGAACCTTTCAGAGCGTAGTGCGGCTTATGGAATTCCTGGAGTTACGATTGATGGAAATGATCTCATTGAAGTCATTAATGCGACCTATGATGCGGTGGAACGAGCACGCAATGGTGAAGGACCTACGTTAATTGAATCGTTAACGTATCGTTGGAAAGGTCATTCTAAGTCTGATGCGAAGAAATATCGTACTCGTGAAGAGGAAGAAGAGTGGCGACATTTAAAAGATCCGATTGCGATGGCGCAAGAGCGTTTTATTGCGGCAGGAGTCTTTACACTTGAGGAAGCTCAAGCGATTAAAGCAAAAGCAGAAGCACGTATTGAAGCCGCAGTGGAATTTGGCTTGAGTGGAGAGTTGGCATCTATTGATGATCTTTACACTCACGTGTATGCGGACTAAGGAGGGACCACTTATGAGAGAACTTACCTATTTAGAAGCAGTTAAAGAAGCGCTGAGAGAAGCGATGCAAGAAGATGACAATGTCTATGTGATGGGAGAAGATATTGGGGTTTATGGAGGAGCCTTTGGGGTGACTCGTGGACTTATTGAAGAGTTTGGACCAGAGCGTATTATCTCCACTCCAATTTCAGAAAGTGTGATTGCGGGAGCGGCGGTTGGTTCAGCCATTACTGGGATGCGTCCTGTGTTTGAACTTCAATTCTCAGACTTTATTACCATTGCTTTAGATCAAATTGTCAACCAAGCTGCAAAGATTCATTATATGTATGGGGGAGCGGTGAGTGTTCCACTAGTTATGAGAACCCCTGGTGGTTCAGGGACTGGAGCGGCAGCACAACACTCCCAAAGCTTAGAAAACTGGACTGCTCATATTCCAGGGCTCATTGTGATTCAACCAAGTACGGCCTATGATGCCAAGGGATTACTTCATAGCGCGATTGAAAATAATAATCCAGTCATGTTTTATGAACATAAGTTATGTTATAAGACATCTTCAATCGTTCCTGAAGGGAAATATACGATTCCAATTGGGGTGGCGGATTACAAACGTCGTGGAAAAGATGTGAGTATTGTGGCGACAGGCATTATGGTTCATAAAGCCATGGCGGCTGCGGAGGTCTTAGAAAAAGAGGGCATTGATGTCGAGATCGTGGATCCTCGCACCTTAGTACCACTTGATAAGAAAACCATTGTGGAGTCTGTGAAGAAAACTGGGAAAGCACTCATTGTGACTGAGGCTGTGAAGCGTAGTGGCTTTAGTGCTGAACTGGCGGCGGTCATTGCGGAAGAAGTGAGTTTTGATTACTTAGATCATCCAATTGTGCGCTTAGCCGGAGCTGAGGTGCCAATTCCATATCAACCAGATCTTGAGAAGAAAGCAGTTCCTCAAGTGGAAGACATTGTCGACGCAGTGCGTAAGATGATGGGAAGGGAGTAATATGGCAAAAGAAGTCTTAATGCCTAAGTTAAGTTCCACAATGGAAACAGGCTATGTGACCGAGTGGATTAAACATGAAGGTGATAAAGTGAGAGTCGGCGATCCGATCTTTGAAGTGATGACGGATAAGATTGCGATTGAAGTGGAAGCATATGATGAAGGGGTACTTCTTAAAGTTCTTGTGAAAGAAAATGAAGTGGTGCCTGTGAACTCTGTGATTGCCTACATTGGGCAGCCTGGTGAAGTGATTGAAGCCACTGCTCCTACAGTTTCAAAAGAAGAAACAAAGGAAGTTAAAGAAGAAATTAAGGTTGAAGCAGTGACACCTACTCCAACTCCAGTCACTCCTTCAAAACCAGTGAATATCAAAGATGTGCGTGCAACCCCTGCAGCGCGTCGTTTAGTGCGTGAAAAAGGACTTGATTTAGCCCAAGTCTTTGCGAGTATGCAACCAAGTCCACGCTTAGTCGTGGCGGATGTCGTCGAATATATGAATCAAAAGCCACAATCGCAACCAGTGACATCAACTAGTGTAGTTACACCTAGTGTGGATGAAACATCCTTCGTACCTTGGAAAGGTATTCGTAAGCTTGTGAAGGAACAAATGGTGAAAAGCGCAAGCACGATTCCTCATGTGACACTCCATGCGAAAGTGGATGCTCGTGAACTCTTAAAACTTAAAGATGAACTCACAAGTTCAACTCAAAAGATTACTTTAACTCATCTTATTGCCTACTTTACTTCTCGTACACTTTTAAATCATCCTGGGCTTAATGCAAGAACCAGTGAAGAAGGTATTACCTTTGTGAAGAGTGTTAATCTTGGGATTGCGACTGCACTTGAAGAAGGACTGATTGTGCCTGTGGTGCATCATGCCGATAAACTTAACTTGACTGCTCTTGCAAACTCCATCTCGACATTAGCGTCAAAAGCACGAAAAAATGAACTGACATTAGATCAACTCAAAGGTGGAACTTTCACGATTACATCATTAGGGGCTTCAAAGGTGATTCACTTTAATCCAATCATCAACTTCCCTGAAGTGGCGATATTAGGAGTATCTACGATCAGTGATGAACTACGTTTAGAAAACAATCAAGTGGTGAATGTACCAGTGTTTAATTTCTCACTTTCCTTTGATCATCGTGCCATTGATGGGTCACCAGCCGCAGCCTTCCTTACTGATTTAGTAGGTGTCTGTGAGAAACCAAGTCACGTAATTTTGATTCAGTAATGAGCCTTCGTAGTGTATAATAATGACATTGGAGGAAACAATGGAACACAAAGAGTTAAAAATTATCGCGAATAACATTCGCAAACATGTCCTCAACATGGTGTACTCGGCTAATTCTGGTCATATTGGTGGATCATTTTCTGGTGCTGAGCTCATTTCTGCACTGTATTTTAAAGAAGCCAATATTACAAAAGAGAATGTTGCGGATTTAGAACGTGACAAATTTGTCCTTTCTAAAGGCCATGCGAGCCCATTATTATATGGTGTCTTAGTGGAAAAAGGAATCATTCCAGTTGAGGAACTACCTACTTTTAGAAAAGTGGATTCACGTCTTCAAGGACATCCTTCAATGACATACATTAAAGGAGTGGATATGTCCACTGGATCGTTAGGTCAAGGTATCTCTGCAGCGGTAGGGATGGCATTATCGTATAAAGCTAAAGACAAACCTTTTAGAGTGTATACCTTAGTGGGAGATGGTGAATCACAAGAAGGTCAGGTATGGGAAGCTGCAATGGCTGCGGCCCATTATAAACTTGATAACTTATGTTTAATGCTTGACTTTAATGGTCTTCAAATTGATGGCGATATTACTAAAGTCATGAATCCAAATCCTTTAGATAAAAAATTTGAAGCTTTTGGTTGGCATGTGATTAATATTGATGGTCATGATTTTGATCAAATCTTTGCGGCTTTTAAAGAAGCACGTGAAACAAAAGGTAAACCTACCGCCATCATTGCGCATACCGTCAAAGGAAAAGGCGTTGACTTTATGGAAAACAACTATGGTTGGCATGGAGTGGCTCCGAATCAAGAACAATATGAGCGTGCAATGGCACAACTCAATGAGGTGAATCATGGCTAAAATGGCAACACGTGAAGCTTATGGTAAAGCTTTAGCAGCATTAGTTCAAGAACGAAATGATATCTTTGTCTTAGATGCGGACTTATCAAAATCCACAAAATCAGCGGATGCACAGGCCGTGATGCCTTCACGTCACTTCAACATGGGTATTGCGGAAGCGAACATGATGGGTGTTGCGGCAGGGATTGCGACCGGTGGTAACACAGTCTTCGCATCATCCTTCGCTATGTTTGCGGTGGGACGTGCGTTTGAGCAAGTTCGTAATAGTATTGCCTATCCTAAACTGAATGTGAAGATTTGTGCGACGCATGCTGGCGTAACCTTAGGTGAAGATGGTGCATCCCATCAAGCGATTGAAGATATTGCGCTTATGAGAGCTGTGCCGAATATGCGTATTATTGTGCCGGCGGATGATATTGAAACGATGCAAGTCATTCGTGCTGTGGCCGATCAAAAAGGACCATTCTATGTCCGCTTAGGTCGTGCGGCTGTGAATACCGTGCATAGTGAAGATTATGTCTTTGAAGTAGGAAAAGGAAAAGTCTTATCCTCTGGAAAAGATATTGCGCTTATTGCCTGTGGTGTTATGGTTGAACAAGCCCTGCTTGCGAAAGAAGCTTTGAAAGAATTGGGATTAGATGTGACTGTAGTGAATATGGCCACCATTAAACCATTAGATAAAAACTTGGTGGTTGAGCTTGCGAAGACTCATAAAGGACTTGTGACTTGTGAAGAGCACAATATCTTAGGTGGACTTGGTGGCGCTGTCGCGGAAGTCTTAGCTCAAGAGCATCCTACAAAAATGATGATGATTGGTGTGAATGACACCTTCGGAGAAAGTGGAACACCAGGAGCATTACTTAAGAAGTATGGCTTAAGTGCAGACACGATTAAAGAAAGAGTATTAGAGTTTTCTAAGACTCTGTAAATAGATGTAAATGCCCTCCTTATTAAAAGGAGGGTTTTTTGTGTTGGAATAAACTAATCAATCGATAGAACCTCATAATCATTAATATAACATTAGTATTTGTAATATAACACTAATAATGTTATATTATAAGTGGCAATGTCATATTATGGAGGCGTAGCAAATGTTAAATAAACTTCTGAATTATATTAAGGAAAATATTGATGATTATGGTGATATTAAAGCATGGGGCGATGTTCATCAGTTAACACTGTTTATGAGAAGCAACTATGACTATTTTGAAATGACTATATTAAATCAAAAATGTATTTTAATGAAAAGCATGAATGAGTTACCTGGTGTTGATCAAGTCATTAAACATATCCAACAAATTAAACATCATACAGAGTATCCTGTAGTTTTACATCATGATGGGTTAACTCGATACAGAAGAAAAAGTTTAATAAAAAGTAGAGTACCTTTCATTATGACTGATGGTCAAATGTATTTACCTTTCTTAGGACTTAACCTTTATTATGGGCCTGAACTAAATAAAAACAAATTTGATGTGTTCTCTCCTGTAGCGCAATTAGCATTTATCTATCTCAACAATCATAAAGACTCAAAGATTAGTGCAACAGATTTTGCACAAGAAACTGGGCTCACCACCATGAGTGCTTCACGAGCATTGAATGAGCTCTTTGATGCGACATTACTATCTTATGAAATTAAAGGGAAAACCAATCGTAGTAAAGTGTATCAAAGAATATCAAATCCAGAATACTTTAACAAAGCAAAGAAATATTTGAGACGACCCTATAAAAAAGTGGTGTATACAACTCAAGCACCTGAAAACGCACTGATTGCGGGAGAAAGTGTCTTGTCTGAATTAACTTTATTAAATAGTCCAAAACATCCTGTCTATGCGATTTATAAAAACGAGTTTGATATGAAATCAGATTTCATCGTTACTAATAAAGATTTGATCAATGACATATTTTGTTATGAAATACAACTATGGGATTATAATCCAAGGTTGCTTTCTACAAATAATAGGGTAGATCATGTTTCATTATATTTAACTTTACAAAATAGTCGTGATGATAGAATGAAGCAAGCTCTTGATGAAGTATTGCGGGGGGAAGAATGGTACACGGGATAGATGTTTTTACACAACACTTTAATCATTATTCAAATCATTATGTCCTTATCGGAGGATCTGCTTGTGATATCTTAATGGATGAACTTGGTTTAACATTTAGAGCCACTAAAGATTTAGATATTGTGCTAATTATTGAAGCAATCAATGAAGATTTCTATCTTCATTTTTTAAGATTTATTACATTGGGAGGATATATTCGAAAGGAAGTGGGAGGTCTAAAACATCAGTTCTATCGATTTTCACATCCTACAAACCATGCATATCCTAAGCAAATTGAACTGTTTTGTAGACGTCTAGAAAATGTAACATTGAGTCTTCATCAAATATGTACCAAAATACCTCTGAATGATGAAATCACTAGTCTTTCCGCAATCTTACTCAATGATGATTATTATGAGCTCTTGATGAAAAGAAAAAGAGAAATAAGAAATGTCTCAATCATTGATATTGAGACTTTAATTGTCTTTAAAATCAGGGCTTGGTTAGATAATAAAGAAAAGAAAGAACGTGGGGAAAAAGTAACATCCAATGATGTTAATAAGCATAAGAATGATGTATTAAGACTGCTAGTGAATGTTAGTTCTAGTAGTAGGGTTAAAGTAAATGTTACGATAAGACAAGAAATAATCAATTTTTGTGAGCTTATAAAAAATGAAGCCATTGATTTAAGAAATCTTGAGTTAAACAATGTCACTCTTGATGAACTACTCAATGTTCTTGAAAGTGTATATTTGGATGAATAAGACAGAAACGAAATTTTATGTAAATCTCGTTCTGTCGATGAAATAGAAACGCAAGAATAAGACAATAACCATAACTATGATATTAGTTGATGACCTCCACTTCATCGTGTGATAAAATTCAATCATGAAACGAGTCAAAGGAAATCTTTGGTTTAATATCATTTTGATTATTGCACTTACATTTGTAGGGTTATTTATTGCGCTTT
Organism: Erysipelotrichia bacterium; assembly: GCA_018333955.1. Lineage (GTDB taxonomy): Bacteria > Bacillota_I > Bacilli_A > Erysipelotrichales > Erysipelotrichaceae > UBA6182. Next base: position 1,621 of record JAGXSD010000044.1, on the reverse strand, counting down.
TTGATAGTTATGAATTGGTTTTTGAATCTTTAAAAGAGTTAAATCCACTTCGTCTTTTCTTTATTATTGTTTGGGGGATTTCTCCTACTTTAATATGGGGAGTTAGTCTTACCCTCATGGCTAAGCGAATTCTTCCAACCTACACTTATAAACAAGGAATTACTAATGCGTTTGTGGGTGGATTTATGTCGGGGATCACACCTTCTAGTACAGGAGGTCAATTAGCACAAATCAACACCTACCACAAACAAGGATTACGATCATCTCAAGGTGTAAGCATTGTATGGATGGACTTTTATTTATATACCATTACGATTGTAGTGATTACACTATTAATGTACATATTTAATATTCAAGCATTTGAAAACTTTTCAATTACGTTACTGTTTGGACTTGGTTTAGTTGTGAATAGTGGGATTATTGTCGTGTTATCGTTGATGGTGGTAAATCAAAAGTTCTCCACTGGGCTTACTCGTTGGGGATTAAATCTGATCACTAAGTTGTCTTGGATTAAAGATAAAGAGAAAGCTCGTGAGAAATGGAGTGCTTCACTTCATCGATTTCATGATGCTTTAAATGAAATAAAAACAAAGAATGAAATGATTGGGATTTTACTTGGGCTGAATGCATTAAGATTATTATTGTATTTCATGAGTCCTTTTATGATTGGTAGAATTCTTGGCTTAGACATCTTTTATAGAGATCTTCCTCATTTATTAGCACTTTCTGCTTTTGTTATGATTGCGAATACATTTGTGCCTTTACCTGGCGCTTCAGGAGTGACTGAAGGGGTGTTTGTCTTATCCTATTCTACAGTCATTGGAAAGGCTGCGGCGGCATCCACGATGATCTTATGGCGTTTCGCAACATTTCATGTGGTGGTGTTAGTGGGAGCATTCTTTTTCTTAAGAATGAGAGGAATGAAGGTTAAAGACTTGAAGAGCATGACAGCTCAAAGTGTTGAGGTGAAAGATGAGTGAGTTTAAGCTTATTTTAAGTCGTAAAGGATTAGACTCCTCCAACAGCAACAAACCTAGTCCTATCTGGGAAGATGGATCTCTCATTTCTTTACCTATACCTAGTGAGGATGTTGCTTATTATCATGATTATGTCTATCAAGGGTACCTCTATGATGAAATCATTAACAGTCTAGGAATATCTCTGTGGCATAAAGAAAAACGATGTCAACAGCCATATCACTGTCATTGTGATCCTGATATCTATGACTCAAATAAAGTAAACATCATTCAAGGTTGGCAAGCTAGTTTTGGTCAACACGGAGCGGCTCAACTTCATTTATGTAATAAAAAGATAAAAAAGGGTGAACTTGTAAAGGAAAAGTAGACAAGTTTATAAAAAGAATTAGAACCCCAAATCATGTTTATATTGAATTGGGGTTTTATAATTCAAAGCAAATGCAGGACGTTCATGATTAAAGTGATGAATGTATGAATGTATTGTTTCAATGACATTATCAGAGTGGTACAAATGATAATCACGGTATAACTCATCCTTCATCCAACCATTGATGGCTTCCATAATAGGATTATCCGTTGGTGTGGCAGCACGACTCATAGAATGAATCGTGTTATAATTTAAAAGAGCTTGATTGAAAGCTTTA
>JAGXSD010000043.1 GCA_018333955.1 Erysipelotrichia bacterium | reverse complement strand
TAAGAAAATAAAAGATCCAAGTGGACTCGTCCTCCACTCGGATCAAGGGTTTCAGTATATTTCAACTGAATACCAGACTGTGTGTGAATCAAGGGGAATACTTATTTCGATGTCCAGAAAAGGAACCCCACTTGATAACGCAGTCATAGAGAGTTTTCATTCATTACTGAAGAAAGAAACTCTATACAATAATGATATCAAATCTCATGACGAATACATCAAAATAGTGAAGTCATGGTTAATCTTTTATAACACACGCAGAAGACGAAACAAAAAGTAGACACTTTTTTTAAGTGTCTACTCTATGGGGTGCACTTCAAATAGACTAAACACTTTTTTTATCGACATTCACAATCGTAGCAAGTCCACCCAGTGATGTTTCTTTCAGTTCCACCACCAGTTTCTGACCTGTATAATTCATCGTAGAAACAACTTCATCAAAGCCTACCACATTATCTTTAAAATCTCCGAGTGTGGAAGCCATAAATACCGCATCAAATGCTCTCATAATTGCCGCCGCATTGCGCTCTATACAAGGAATCATGACATATCCGGCAATAGGATCACAGGTAAGACCTAAATGATGTTCCATCGCAATTTCAGCTGCATTTTCAATGATGCGCATGGAATGACCATCAAGGAATGCCTTAGCTGCGGCTGCCATCGAACATGCACTCCCCACTTCAGCCTGACATCCTCCAATCGCTCCAGAAATTGTAGCATTGGTTTTGATCAGATTCCCAAAAATGCCTGCGACAGCTAAAGCATCAATGAGACGATGCTTTTCAAAACCTAAATCATAATATGCATAATACAGGAGTGATGGCAGAATACCACATGCTCCCATCGTAGGAGCGGTCACTACGGTTTGATTAGACGCATTTTGCTCACTGACAGCGTACGAATAAGCCATTAACTTTAATCGTTTGCCTTTATCTTCTGAGGTGCTGTGAGAGGCTTTAAAATGTAAATCTTTCGCAACACGTTTAAGTTTTAATGTCCCTGGAAGTAGACCCTCTTGCTTTAATCCTTCACGAACTGACGCAAACATCACCATCAGCATCTCTTCTAAATATGGTTTAATATCTGGCTCATAATGATAAACATATTGAGGTAATGTTAGTTTATGTTTTTTACAGAATTCATAGACTTCACATAACGACGTTTCAGGATAGATGGATTTTTGAAAATCGTATTCACTATTAAGGATTTTAATCGAACCACCTCCGAGTGAATAGACAACCCAGGTGAGTTCTAAACGATCATGATTAAAAGCTTTTAATATTAAACCTGAAGGAAAATCATAATCCCAATCGGTTTTAAATAAAACTTTGGTTGGGGTTGGTGCTAAGGTTTTTTCGATAATCGCATCGGTAAAATGACCTTTTCCAGTTAACGAAAGTGAACCATATAATTCAACCTCATAATGAGTAACATCCTTGACATGCTCTTTAAATAACTCACATGCACGCATTGGGGCTAATGTATGGGAACTTGATGGTCCTGGACCTGCTTTATAGAGTTCTTTTAATGATTCCATTTATCTCACACTTTCTAGCAAAAATCGCTCAAAACCAATTTTCTTATCTTGTTTTCCTTGTTTGATACTCACATCGAGCGCTGAAAGCATCATGAGAAGTTGCTTAACACTCTGATGTGATGCGAAGCGTGTATATTCCACCGCTTTGTCAAAGGCATAAGGATTTTCATTGAGGATTTGATTCATGGTTGAATAAGACATCCCACGTTCTTTAAGTTCGAAAATTTGAAGCATAAGTCGTAGTTGCCATCCAAGAATAGGAATGATAGCTAATGGATCCACCTTTAAAAGCATTAAGTCATAATATAAACTAAATGATTGATTTAAGTCTTTACGCATAATAGCTTTACTTAGTTCAAAGACACTATCACTCATTTGAGGTCTTACTAATGTTTTTAATATTTCAAGGGATAAATCATGAGGATATGTGGAACATTTAATGATTTCTGATTCAATTTGATGACGATCAAAAGATAGAACTTGAGTAAGATATTCAATGTGTTTCGATGATAGCTTCACGTTATGTTGTGCTGCTAAAGATTGAATGGTTTCTTGTTTTGACTTTAACGTTAAGGCTTGGACTTCTTTAATACGATTTTCTTGTTTGATCGCTGTAATGATTGGGTCTGTGGACGCAAATTTCTTGCCTTCGACCCCCACATAGCAAAGGATAGAATCATCCATGTACTGGATGGCTTGTCCAATGTCCACGGCCGACTTATGACCTGATGAAAATAAGATCGTGATTACGCGAGGCATATCAAACATACTAAGACTGATGCATTGGTGGATCAAATCTAAAACATCCACATCATTCTCACTCAAATCATAAAAAAACCAATCAACTTCGGTGGGTTTATGTTTAATCGAAACATCTTTTTTAATGCTGTCGATGATATCCGATTTACTTGGCGCAATAATTAATGTTTTCATACTATCTCATTATAGCAAATCCACCACCACTTGATAACACTAGATTAAACCAAGGAAAACAATAGAGGCTTATATCCCCTTCTTTTTCCAATTGAAATGAAAGAACTTGTTGTTTGTGGAGTGTTCTTAATGTTTCTTGATGAGGATGTCCATAGATGGAGGATTGAGCTGAAATAATGACAAGTTTTGGATCAATATGAGAAAGAAAATCAGGATGAGTGCTTGTTTTCGAACCATGATGACCAGCTAATAAAACATCCACTTTCAAATCGTGGTACATGTTCACGAGTTGTTTTTCCTGTTCATGATAAGCATCACCAGTGATGAGAAGTTTGAGTTTAGGGAGTTGAATTAGATAAATACCACTATCTTCATTACTTTCATCATAACGTTGTTCTAGTAAGGATGAAATAGACCAATAAGGTGAACTCCACGATGTTTTATGAGGAAAAACAGTTGAAATGAAATGTTCTTCAAAAAGTGTTTTTACACCCCCAGAATGATCTTCATCATCATGAGTAATGAGGAGTGCATTTAAAGTTTTCACATGATAATAATGTAGATAGTGTTTTAAATAAAAACTATGACGTTGTTTTCCAGTATCAATGAGAACTTGATGATGCTTGTACTTAATTAGTGTCGCATGGCCTTGCCCCACATTAATAAAGTGAACTTGAGGTAACCACCGTAATGGTTGTATCATCCAAAGGATTAAGAATAGTACCGACATTTGTCTTAATAACTTAAATCTTTGTGTCAAAGCAAGGCAACCCAGACATGCAAAGAAAGTCCCTGAATTAAATCCACCTGGTACTTGAAAGAGTTTGTGAATGTCATTGAGGTTTCTTGATATGAAATGAAGGATTTGAAACTGTGGAAAAAATCTTTGAATCATGTGACTAAACCACAATAATTGTCCGATGAAGGAATATGAAAACAGAAGAATCATAGACCATGATGCGAACATGGTTTGTTGAAAAGCAATTAAGATTAACCATTGATCAAAAGATTTAAAGCGACATGATTTGAGAATAAAAATGATAAATGGAAAAAGGAAAGATAATGAAATAATCGAATATGGAAACATAAGAATTAAGATTATGAATGATAATCCTTGTGCTTTCTGATGAGGAAACTTCAGTAATCGAGCACAGGATAGTAAAAGCAGTCGACACGTTCTTTGATCCCACATTAACCATGAAAAGCATACTAACACGACATGAATCAATAAATTAACTTTTTCTTTTTTTAAAAAAAGATTTAGTGTTGATGAAAGAATTGAGATGAATGAAGATATCCACAATCCACTATGATGAATCATCCAAAACATATCATCATCACGATCAGGAAATATGAAATCTTTTATATCTTTCTTGAGGACTTCAATTGCATGGGTTTTCGTTTCAATGATCTTTTTAAATGTTATGGTTCCCATCTGACGTGAGGCTTGTTGAGTACGTGTTAGGGGGTCAAGAGAACGGCGTAAATAATGGTCATTGTCTTTAATGGTGAACGTTGCGCAAAGTGATGAAACATGTCGATCGATGGGTTCAAAAGTTCTAAATCGTTGTTGCTTAATCTCCATCACCCCACCGCTATCATAATGAGTTATCACTTTAGCACATGTAGTAAGTTCATTGGGTAGTTTAATTGCGTGCACAATGCCAAGATATCCTAGTAAAGTAACACAAAGCAGGATCATCTTTAATTCTGTCCCTTTTGTGAGGATAAACCAAAGTAGGATAAGGATAAGGATGTAAATCAACGATAAGCCATTATAGGCACTCACCACAATAAATAAGCCAAAAGTGAAGGATGGACTTATAAACATAACTGATCTTTGAATTTATTGAATGTTTTTTCCTTAATTCCTTTAACATTCATGACATCCTCAACCCTTCGAAATAGTCCATGAACTTGACGATATTCAAGAATTCTTTGAGCACTGACTTGGCCTATCCCATTTAAAAGCATAAGTTCTTCAAGGGAATCAGTATTCAGTGAGATACATGGGGTTGCTTTTATTGATGGAATAATTAATCGATCATGATGGCGAAGTATTTGCGATGGATGAATGTTTGATAAATCAGCATCTTCTCTAAAGTGTATCAAATCTTTTATTTCTTCAAAGGTTGATAAATTGGGGACTTCAATCCACATTTCTTGTTTAACTGCGCCACTAACATGAATATTCATCATAAGTGATGGCTTAATTTCAAGAGGTTGAAATGGATGGCACGCCATAAGTATGAATAATAAAAAAACAGGATAGATTTTCATAGTTCCTCCTGTTTTAGTATTGAATTTAAACTCGTTTATTCCTAATCAATTGAAATAATTTTGACTTCATAAGGATCATCCACATTCACAGTGACGATATCCCCTTCTTTGCGATCTAAAATAGCTTGGGCTAATGGACTAACATTGGAGAGTTTTCCATTAAGTGGATCGGCTTCAACAGATCCCACAATGGTGAACTTCTCTTCTTCTCCATCCACTACCTTTCCTTTTACACGTGTAATCTCACACATTCTAAATGTTGATCCGATACGAATAACCTTTGATGATTTCTTATCATCAATGATTTCGATATTGTTTAGCATGGATTCAACTTCACGAATACGTGCTTCAATGCGTGCTTGACGATCGCGCGCAGCATCATAATCAGCATTCTCACTCAAGTCCCCTTGAGCACGAGCTGCTTGAAGTTCTTCAATGACTTCTTTACGCGTAACGTGGACTAGTGTTTCATACTCTTTAAGTAAATCTTCATACCCTTGTTGGGTGACATATACTTTTTCTAAGTTCATAAATATTCTCCTAACGCTTTGAAATTATAGCATGTTCTGGGTAATGATACTACTAATCTTGGTTGTAAGCAAGTCAATCGCGACATCATTCTTACCCCCTTCAGGAATAATCACATCCGCGAATTTCTTTGAAGGTTGGATAAACTGCTCATGCATCACACGTACTGTTTTCATGTATTGGTCAATGACACTGTCAAGTGAGCGACCACGTTGGTGAACATCTCGTGATAAGCGACGAATAAAGCGAACATCAGCTTCCGTCTCTACAAAAACTTTGATGTCACAAAGATCTCTAATTTGACTGTTTTCTAACACAAATAGTCCTTCAATGACCACAACATCTGCACTATCAACATGTTCAATAATGTGACTACGAGTATGATTCACAAAGTCATAAGTTGGTTTATCAATCGATTGCCGACCAATAAGTCTTTTTAGATGAGCCACAAGTAAATCATTGTCAAAGGCAAAAGGATGATCATAATTCGTTTTAATGCGCTCATCCATTTCCATATGAGATTGGTCTAAATAATAGTCATCTTGTTTAATAATGATGACTGAGTTTGCGGACTCAAATGCCTTCTTAAGTCTTTTTGAAATTAATGTTTTTCCTGATGCACTGCCACCCGCAATGCCGATAATAATGGGTCGATTCATAATGGTCCGCCTATGGTTTTAAGTATTTATTGATATTCGCTTGATGTTGAGCGAAGGTTTCCGCATAATACACAGTACCATCCCCAAATACATCCGCTAAGAAATAAAAATAGCGAGATGGGGTATATTCAAGTGTCGCAAGAAGTGCATTTTCACTTGGATTTAAGATTGGTCCTGCAGGTAATCCTGTAACCACATAGGTGTTGTATGGACTTCTGATTTGCTGATTCGCGAAAGTTTCACACTCACGCCAATTTTCAAATTCATATAATGCATAACACACCGTCACTGAAGATTGCAACCGCATGTTGATATTCAATCGATTGTAGAATACTCCGGCCACCATTTTCATATCTTCCATTTTTGAAACTTCATATTCAACAATCGAAGCCATGATGAAAATGTTATGAATTGTTCGTCGGCTTTTATCAAATAATTCTTTATGACGAGCATAGACACGTTGCGTCTCGTTAAGGAGCACTCTTGTGATCGCATCAACACTAGTCTCTACAAAAAATTCATAGGTATTTGGTGATAAATATCCTTCAAGGAGAACTCTCACGTCATCTTTTCGATTTAGAATATCTTGAGTGAGTACTGGGTATTCACTGATAAGTTTTTTAACATACTCTTCATCATTCCAAGCATTAAGCAAGTCTTCTTCACTTACATTTGTAAAGGTTGAAATTCTTTTCGCCATATCTTTGGCCCAAAAACCTGGAGGTAGTGTAATCCTTACTGTATCTTGAATCGCAGCGGTTGGATTTGAGAGAATACTCATCATCTCGTTTACACTTGTTGAAAGATCAAGCATGAAACTCCCTTTATACACTAGAACTTGTTGATCACGCAACATAAAACGAGCGACATAGCGATTGCGTATGATGCCTTCATTTTCCATGCGCGCTAAAACAGAGGTCATTGTGTCTCCAGCAACCACATCAAATTTTACAAGTTCAGATTCATCTGTTATCGGTGAACTTAACGTTTGATATGTATCATATCCTACATAAGTAGCCACTATAAGTAGTAGCGTTAGTATAACTAGAATCTTTTTAACTAACGACTGTTTCTTCTTCTTCACTAAAGGCATCAAACACCTCCTGTATAAATTCCCATTCTTCTTCGAGCACAACAGGTTCTAATGCACCAGTTTCTTCATCATAGTATGAAGCAAATGCTTGTCCATCTTCATCTTTTTCATTGGTGTAACACACAATATTTCGATGAGTCACAGTTGATTGGACGGTGAAAATAATCGTCATTTCAATTTCTTGATCTGCATCATCGATGACGATGAATTTCCCTTCTTCTAAAGTCATATGTCTCCCTCCATATCTAGATAGCGTTGTAATATCATCACAGCCGCCATTTGATCGATAATTTTTCTTTGTTTCTTTTGATTCATTTGAAGCTCACTTAAGATGTGTGATGCTTCTACAGTACTATATCGCTCATCCACAAGGATGATTGGACAATTGATGTGTTCTTTAAGATGCTCGATGAATACATCCACACGCATTGAACTCTCTGAAGGTTGTCCTGATAAGTGAGTTGGATAACCAACAATGATTTTTTCACACATCGAAAAATCGACTTGTTTTAAAAGCTTTTCCAAACCACTCGCAAGATTATCATGTTCAAACCGTATGGTTGTTAATGATGAAGCTAATTGACCCAATGAAGAGGCTACGCCAATGGTTTTACTTCCAATGTCTAAACTAATATATCTCATTTTGAATTCAGATAAAACATCAATAATTCTTCAATTAACTCATTTCGCTCAACTTCTTGAATAAGTTGACGAGCTCCTTTATACGATGAGATATAGGCTGGATCGTTGGAAATAAGATATCCTGCTAATTGATTGACAGAATTATATCCACGCTCTTTTAATAGATCAGCCACCGTACTCAACACATGACGGATGTGTTCTTTTCTTAGACTCTCAGCAGACATGACAATTGTTGTATCTTTACTCATAGCGGCCTCCTGGTTTCATTTTACTTTAAAAGCGATGAGTTTTAAAGGTATTAACGTTGATTAAGATGAAGTTTTAAGTGTTCAATGATGGATTGCGGTTCAATTGGGTTCGTTGTTCCCCCTTGCGCAAAGTCTTTCTTTCCACCACCACGTCCTTGTGTGAAATTATTCAGTTCCTTCACAAGAACATTCGCATCGTATCCACTGGCTAAGGCTTTGGTTCCAACATGTACAACATAACTGAGTTTACCTTCGAATGATGATACAAGGACTACAATATCTTGATGGTGTTGATGAATCAAGTTCTCGGATAAGCCTTTTAGTGAGTTCGCAAACTGTGCTTCAACTGCAGCTAACACAAAAGTATGATCATGTATTTTTAATGCTGAAGTATGAAGGTGTGACGCATAATCCTTCATCATTTTATGTTCATACTCAGCAATCAACGCTTGTTTTTCTGCAAGTTGAGCTAACACTTGATTGATTTTTGCTTCAATTTGATTCACATTTATAACGTTGACGAGGTGTCCAATTGCTTGAAGATTTGACTCAATGTGTTGATATTCTTTAAGTGCCGCAAATGATGTTTTAATGAGTATACGACGTATGCCTGAACCAATTGATTCTTCAGAAATTACTTTCGCAAATCCAAGTTGAGATGTTCTTTGAACATGGGTTCCCCCACAAAGTTCCATAGAGACATCCCCAATCGAAACCACACGCACTTGTTTATCATATTTCTCAGAGAACAATGCGGTTGCTCCAGCAGCTTTAGCTGCCTCAACATCCATAACATTTGTAGTTACAGCTAAATCATATCCAATTTGTTCATTAATCCATGTTTCAATCTCATGAAGTTGACTTGAAGTTACCTTTTCAAAATGAGTGAAATCAAAACGAGTGTATTCATCACATACATAGGATCCGGCTTGGGCAATATGTTGTCCTAAAGTACGCTTAAGTGCACTTTGAAGTAAATGAGCTAAGGTATGATGCTTTTTAATCTCAGTACGGGTGTTGACATCAATCTTCGCCACTACCAGCATACCTTCATTGATTTCAAAAGGAACATGGATTTTATGGAAATGTTGTTTATGAGGACCTTTAATAATATCTAAGACATCACAAGCTACTCCATCAATGATAAGAACTCCTTTATCACTCACTTGTCCACCACTCTCAGCATAAAATGGAGTTTCACTTAAAACGACAAATCCTTCATCTTGAAGTGACTCAACACGATTTTGATCTTTAAACAGTCCAATAATACGTGCATGAGTTTCAGTTTTTTCATACCCAACAAATTCACTTTGTGTGGTGAAGTTAAGCATGGCTTCAGATTGAGTATTCATGGATTCAATGTTTGTTCTTGCATCACGAGCACGTTGTTGTTGAAGTGCCATGTGTTGTTTGAAACCATCTAAATCCACATCAACTTTAACTTCCGCAGCGATTTCTTGAGTTAACTCCAAAGGAAATCCATACGTATCATATAAGGTGAAGGCTTGTTCTCCACTAAGCTGATGACCTTCTAAATGAGCAATCATATTCTTAAGTAATGCTTCACCATCACTTAAAGTATTCTTAAACCGCTTTTCTTCAGCTTCAACGAGTTTTTCGACTAAGGATTGCTTCTCAATTAAGTTTGGATAGAAATCACTCATGTTTGCGACCACAATCTTCACTAAATCTTTTAAGAATAACCCTTGAATGCCAAGTTTTAAACCATATCGAACTGCACGACGAAGAATTCGGCGCAAGACATATCCTCTTCCTTCATTCGCAAACAATGCGCCATCAGATAATGCAAAAACAACTGTACGAATGTGATCCGCAATGACTCGATACCCCATAGGAAACTCGTGATAAGTCACAGTTGCTTTCTTAGCAACTTCATCAATCACTGGAGTAAATAAATCAGTATCATAATTTGTGTCTACTTGTTGAGCCACACAACATAAACGTTCAAAGCCCATCCCTGTATCAATATTCTTTTGCGGTAGTTCTTCATATAAAGATCGATCGACACCTTCTTTACCATTGTATTGCGAGAACACGACATTCCACACTTCAACGTAGCGATCATTTTCCATTTCATTGAAAAATAATGTCTCTCCTAACCCTTGAGGATCATATTGTGGTCCACGATCATAGTAGATTTCTGAGTTTGGTCCACACGGTCCATCTCCTATTTGCCAGTAGTTTTCTTCTGATTTTAAAATACGATGGGCAGGAAGTTTAATTTGATCCACCCATATGCGATAAGCTTGTTCATCAAGAGGATGAACTGACACATAAAGTTTGTCAGGATCAAAACCCATCCACTCTGGGCTTGTTAAGAATTCCCACGCATAATGAAGTGCTTCCTCTTTAAAATAATCTCCAATCGAGAAATTTCCTAACATTTCAAAAAAAGTATGGTGACGAGCTGTCTTACCTACATTCTCAATGTCATTAGTTCGAATTGACTTCTGTACATTCACAATACGTGGATTGTTTGGACGAATTGATCCATCAAAATACTTTTTAAGAGCCGCAACACCTGAGTTAATCCATAATAATGTTGGATCATTGTGAGGAATTAATGATGCTCCTGGTTCAACCATATGTCCTTTGGATTGAAAATAGTCGAGAAATTTTTGTCTTATTTGTGATGATTTCATCTTGACCTCCATAAAAAAAGTTCCTGATTACAGGAACGAAACATCTTCGCGGTACCATCCTGATTTGCTTAAGATTCTAAGCACACCTCATATGATCGATAACGGGACCGCCGTAGATGATTAGTCTCACTTCAAAGTAGCTTCATTGGTTTAAATCAAGATTTTCACCGACCATCTTGTCTCTAGAAAATTAAACGCAATTACTATTCTTTTTCTTCGTTTGCTATATTATACGCAAACTACGATGATTTCTCAAGCATCAATCGATGCTTTAATGTGGATACACGATTGATTTGTGATTCTTGTTGGGCTGCTTTTTCAAATGCACTTCGTTCTCCAACACAAATAAGTGAATTAGCGGCTCGAGTGATTCCTGTGTAATATAAGCGTGATTGTAACATTGTTTTATAGTCATTTACCGCTACAAGAATGACGATGGGATACTCACTTCCTTGTGACTTATGCACACTAAGTGCATAGGCATGAGTCAGTTGATGAAGATAATCGCCTTGATATTCGACAAAGTGACCATCATAATCAACAACAAGTGTAAGTTGTTGATTATCAGATTCAAAAGGATGGATAACATCCACAATAATACCAATATCCCCATTATAAACATGATCATCAGGTCGATTTTTGAGTTGTAATACTTTATCAAATTCTCTAAATATCTTTCCATGAATTAATACTTCTCGTTTATCTTCACTATGAGGATTAAAAACTTTTTGGCAAACATGATTCAGTGCATCGACTCCAGCCACTCCTTTATACATAGGTGATAAAACTTGAATATCTTCAATGCGATATCCTTTTTCAAGAGCTTTTGTTATGAGTGTAATGACATGATCTCGCACATGTTTTGCACTCGATTCAATGTGTTTAACATCCAGTCTTAAATCATCTAACCACACATGTTTCAACATTGAATGCGCTAATCGCAAGATATCAGACTCACTTTTTTGTCGATAGATGTATTCAAGTGATACACATTTCATGACATTGGACTCCATAATATCAAGAAGCACATTTCCTGGTGAAACTGGTGGTAACTGGTTAGGATCTCCAATGAGAAGTAACTTAACATGAGGTGGACATGCTCTTAAGGTATGAGCAAATAAGACGACATCAATCATCGACATTTCATCAATAATTAATATATCTACAAGCAAAGGATTTGTTTCATTTCTTGAAAAGGTATTTGATTCTTTGTTCCATTGTAGAAGTGAATGTAGAGTAGAAGCAGGAAAGGAAGTGAGTTGACTTAAGCGTTTTGCAGCACGTCCTGTCGGTGCACAACAATGGACCACTCTTGGATTCTCACTCATTTCAATAAGTTTTAAGATGGCCTTTACAATCGTCGTTTTCCCGGTCCCTGGTCCTCCAGTGAGAACCATATGCCCTAAAGAGATAAATGAAGTAATCGCTTCAATTTGAGATGAATCTAGTTCAATTCCCATCAATGCTTCAACTTCCTTTAATCGTTGATCCATATGTTGATATGGCAGAAGCTTAGGTTGAGACGACTTCAAAAACTCACTGATAAAAACTTCCGCATGGTAATTAATCGCAGGATACACATGATGATGTTCAACCACGATATATTGCTTCATAGTTGCGAATTCTAAACAGTCTTCTAATGAATGTAAGGTTTGATAAGAATCAAATTCGTTTAAAATGTCATCAAGAAGAACATAGGTATCCCCTCTTTGAAATGTCATGTTTGAGACGATATCGTAAATTAAAGCACTTTCACGACGAATATCATCATTAGGGATTTTAAACCATTGACCAACTTTATCGGCACTTTTAAATCCAATGCCATCAATACGTAGTAACTCATAAGGATCTGATTTAATGATGAACGATAAATTCTCTTTAAAGGTTGCATTAATGTTCCCAATCATGGTCGAAGAAAGCCCACACATAATAAGAATATCTGTAATGGTTTCCTCATCCTCTTGAGCTTTTAACATGTCGATGACATGAGCAATCTTTTTTTTCACTTTCTTACTTAAATGATCATAGAGTGGATGATCCATATCTTGATGGTCTTTGATGATATGAAGGAGTTCGATCCCAAAATGATCAATAAGTTCGTCAATTTCCTTATAGGTTAAAGACTTTTCACTTAAGTGTCTTAAAGCATAACTAATCTGAGTTCGATTCATGTGATCACTTAACTCGAGACTTTGAAATGCAAATTGCAAACCATATGTAGGATGTTCGATATATTCACCCTCACACTTCACTATCATATCTTTTTGAAGTTTTGAAGTTTGACCAACGCAAATGATTTCTTGGGTTTGTCCGACAAGTTCACCAGAAAATACAACATAGCCATGTTGTGTTTGATAGATGATTTTCTTGACAGTAACTTCAATTTTCATACGATGAATAAAGTTAAAACCGCAATCGCATTATAAACCATGTGAAGAAGAATTGGTGCTAATATGTCGCCACTTTTTTCATAAATAATGCACATAAACAAACCAATAGCCATGTAGATAAAGATAAACCAAGCATCCTCAAATCGTCCATTCAAGATTGGTTCATAAATATGAATGAGCCCAAATAAGAATGAAGAAGTTAAAACGGCAAGATAGCGAAACTTAAAGAAACGCATGGCACGATAAATAATGCCCCTAAATAGGATTTCTTCGACAATTGGAGCAAATATGACTGCTACAAAGACAATATAGTATGGAGCTTGTTTAAATGTCTCCATAATAATCTGTTGATTTTCACTCGTTTCTAGATTGGTCACTAATCCAAGCAAGAAATTCACAACAATGAGTGTAAGATAGGTATAAAGAACATGGCGAAGCACTTGTTGAATACGTTTCGACCAAGACCAATTAACGATGTTTTCATGGGCAAGTGAAGCCATCAAAATCATAATGGACACCATTAACACCCCAATAAGCACTCCATTAAAAAGAAATATACTCTCTTCATTGACTAATCCTAATAAGAAAGCTGCTCCCGTGATTTCAGGAATTAACACTAGATATCCAAAGACATAAGTTAATAAAGCTAAGATCGGTGCAACCCAATTAAATGGTTTTGTTTGTTCAAATTCGATGTTAAATTTCATCTTTAATTTCCTTTTCTACCCAGTTTCTTAACGGTAGATCTTGGTAGAAAATTTCATCCACTTGACCTCCCCCAATACAAATATCATTTAAATAAAATACTGCTTCTTGACCAGGTGTGACGGCTTTAATCCCTTGATTGAAGGTTGCGACAAGTTGACCTTCAACAACATCTAACACTACATTTTGATCTGCTTGGCGATATCTAAACTTCGCCTGACACTCAAGAGGAAATGACAATGAATCACTAAGAATATTCACTCTAGAAATGGTAGCAGATGTTGGTTTTAGGTATGGATGATGCTCTTGCGCAACAATTAATATATTCGATTTCAAATGCTTCCAAACCACAAACCATGGACCACGATCTCCGCCAATATTTAGACCTTTACGTTGACCTAAAGTATAGAACATAACCCCATGATGTTCACCTAACACTTTTTTAGTTTCAATATCGACAATTTTCCCTGGTTTTTTAGGGATGTAATTTGTCATAAACTCTTTGAAATGACGCTCACCGATGAAACAAATCCCTGTCGAATCTTTTTTCTTAGCCACCACAAAGTCTTGTTCAAGTGCAATTCGTCGCACTTCATCTTTAACCAGTTCCCCTAAAGGAAACAACGTCATGGATAATACCTCTTTTGGGATTTGGACGAGAAAATATGTTTGGTCTTTATTATGGTCCACTGCCTTTGCAAGATGAGCTTCACCATTGACATTCACAATTCTGGCATAATGGCCTGTAGCCACATAATCAAATCCATGTTTTTTAGCATAATCAACAAAAGCATGGAATTTAATATGCTTATTACATAATATGTCAGGATTAGGAGTTAATCCTTTTTTTGTTTGTTCCACAAACACACTAAAAACATCGTTCCAGTATTCTGCCACAAAGTCAACTCTATGGAGTGGAACATTTAGTTTTTTTGCAACATTTAAAGCATCCATATAATCCACTTCTTGTGGACATAGATCATCATTAATGGTAGGATTTCCAGCAATATCAGAATTGACACTAGCATCCCAATTTCTCATAAACCCACATTCAACATGATAACCTTGTTGAATGAGTAAATGGGCTGCCACTGCAGAATCAACACCACCTGATAAACCAACAAAAACTTTTTTCATACACTAACCTCGCTCGTATTATACCATATAAAAAACTGAGTGGAGTACACTCAGTTAACGTCTAGATGTTATGCAGCATTGCTTATGAGTAATTCGCGATCCTCTTCAAGCGGCTCATTATAACGTAATGAAATCTTTCTTAGTTCAGGTGGAATGAAAGCTCCTATTTCTTCTTCATCATACCCAACTAAAAAGTTTCGTTCATTAAGAATGATCGGACGTTTTAAAACACTTGGGTATTTTTGAATAAAGCTAACAAGCTCTTTTAAAGAAAGTTCTTCAATATCAAGATTGGTTTCTTGAATGATTTTACTACGCTTAGAAATAATATCTTCAGTCCCATTTTCTGATCTCATGAGTAAATGCTTAATTTCATTCTCATTTAAAACCGAAGTAAAAATATTTTTTTCGATATATTTTAAACCGCGTTGATTAAGCCAAGATTTAACTTTGCGGCACGATGCACATCCAGGAGAAGTATAGACAACGATCATAACAATCCCTCCGTATAGTTTAAGTATACTCCAGATTCTTTAAAAGATAAAGGACCTTAACTAATATACTTTGTTAAGATTCTACTCTAAAAGATTGTCATGATGCAATAAAAGTGCTTTAATTATTTGCAGACGAGGTAATATATGAAACGAATGTTGAGTGGTATTAAACCAAGTGGAGAATTAACCCTAGGAAATTATCTAGGCGCTTTAAAGCGTTTTGTAACCTATCAAGAAGAATATGATATGTTTGTCTTCATAGCGAATCTTCATTGTATAACAATCTATCAAGATCCAACCCAATTAAAAAGTTATTTAAAGAATGCAGTCGCACTCTATTTAGCGTGTGGACTTGACCCAGATCGTTCCACGATATTCTTACAAACTGATGTACCAGAACATGCTCAGTTAGGTTTTATTCTAAGTTGCAATACTTACTTAGGTGAACTAAATCGAATGACTCAATATAAAGATAAGGCGGCTTCTAGTGAAGGGGCACTCAGTGTAGGGTTTTATACCTACCCCACATTGATGGCCGCAGATATCCTCATGTATGATCCTGATTTTGTTCCTGTAGGAGATGATCAAAAACAGCATGTAGAATTAACACGCGATATTGCGGAGCGCTTTAATAATCGCTACTCCCCTACTTTTAACATTCCAGAACCACTTATTGCGAAAACAGGTGCACGAATCATGTCTCTTAGTGAACCAACTAAAAAAATGAGTAAGTCTGATGTAAGTGATAAAGGAGTTATTTATCTACTAGATGAACCAAACATTATCCGAAAGAAGGTTCGTTCTGCAACCACTGATAGCTGTGCAGCCATCAATTTCGATCCTCAAAATCAACCTGGTATTTCAAATCTTATTCAAATTGTGGCCGCATGCCAAGATAGAAGTATTGAGGATGTTGTTGCAACTTATAAGGATTATCAATATGGTGCATTCAAAGATGCCGTCGCTACGATTATTATTGATACATTAACTCCAATTCAAGCACGTTATAAAGAGATTATTAACTCCGAACTACTAGAACAAACCTTAATGAAAGGCAAAGAAAAAGCTCAACACATTGCACGACGCAAACTTGAGAAGGTTCAACGTAAGATTGGATTGGAGATTAAAAAGAAATGAATACAGTCATCATATTTGTTATTCTAGCCATCATTCAAGGTCTTACTGAACCTCTACCTGTATCAAGTTCAGGCCATTTAGTGATTTTCAAGCATTTCTTTGATTTGGTCAGTGATAATGCTGTTCTAGAAATCATGCTTCATGCTGGATCATTATTAGCCATTATCATGTTTTATTTCGATGAGATCAAAATGCTTACTCTAAATAATCTTGCCTTTATTTTTAAAGGTGATAAAAAGTTTCATAAGGATTTTGAGTTTGCATTAAAACTTGTCCTCGCAACAATCCCAGCTGGAATCATTGGTCTTTTATTCAAAGATGAAATTACAGCGACACTCAACAATGTAAAATGGGTGGGATGGTTTTATCTTATCACTACCGTATTACTCATTTTGCCAAAAATAATAAAACCTTCAGCAAAACCATTGTCATTTCAAAATACATTTCTCATCGGTTGTGCACAAGCTCTAGCATTACTACCAGGTGTTTCACGAAGCGGTAGCACCATTGCTTCATCAATGGCACTAGGAATAAATCCTGAAGAAGGTATGAAGTTTTCATTTTTCATGTTTATTCCAATTGCAATCATCGTGATTGCTTCAGGCAGTATTGACTTAATTGCAAGTTCACCTAATTTAGAACTTCTTATCGCCTATGGAGTAGCCATTATCGTTAGTTTCTTGGTGACTTTTTATGCAATGAGATGGTTATCCATCATTATTAAGAAAGATAAATATCATTACTTTGCGCTCTACACATTAATATTATCCTTAATTATCTTATTTTTCTTATAAATCATATACATGTATTTTTAGTAGTGCTATAATATCTCCAAAGGAGATTTTTTATGATTCAACTTTCTCATTTAACAAAATCGTATACTCAAGGAAAAAAGGCTGTCGATGATTTATCACTGATTATCAGTGATGGAAGTATTACTGCATTTATTGGACCCAATGGAGCTGGTAAAACCACCACTCTAAAAATGATGACAGGCATATTAAGACCTGATCAAGGTGACGTGACCATTAACAACTTCTCTTTGAAAAACGACTCCATCAATGCTAAAAAGCAATTTGGATTTGTCAGTGATGATCCAGATTCATTCCTTCGTTTAAAAGGCATCGAATATCTTCACCTGATGGGTGATATTTATGATGTTCCTTTCAATGAACGAATTTCTCGTATTGAGAGCACGACTCAACGTCTTGGCATTTATGATGCTCTCAATGATAAGATTGTGTCTTATTCCCATGGTATGCGTCAAAAGATTATGATTTGTGGGGCTTTGATTCATCAACCAAGCATTCTTATCCTTGATGAACCACTCACAGGTCTTGATCCTCAATCTGCATTTGAACTCAAAGAAATGATGCGAGAATTTTCTAGACAGGGAAAAACCGTCTTGTTTTCAACCCATGTCCTTGATGTTGCAGAGCGTCTATGTGACAAGATTTGCATTATCCACAAAGGAAAAATCATGTATGATGGTACTCTAGAAACACTTAAAGAACAATATCCAAATACATCATTAGAAGACATCTTCTTAAAGGTAACCCTATGAGTAAGGTATTGACTTTAGCATTTAAGCTAGTTAAGACATCGTTTGTCTTAATTGATGATAAGAAAAAAGCTTCTACAACAAAACAATGGTTGTTCTTTATTCTTTTAATTGTTTTACTCACCCCGAATATTCTAATGTTTGGTTATCTAACCTATGACATTACTTCATTTCTTGTGCCATTATCACAAGATAGTGTCATTCTAGCTTTGTTATTACAACTTGGAGTCACGATCATTATATTCTCAAGTGTTTTTATGGTTCCTTCTTACCTATTTTATGCGAAGGACGTCGAGAAACTACTCCCCTTACCTTTAAGTCATATGCAGCTATTTAGTGCAAAACTTGTTCAAATTCATATTTATCAAATGGGATTTCTATCTTTACTCATCCTACCACCACTTGTTGGTTATCTATTTGCTGCTGGTTTTTCTTGGGCTGTATTAATGTTTGTCTTAGCTTTATGGCTTAATGCACTCGTCACAATGATGATGACTTCACTTGTCCTCATCGGATTTATGAGTGTATCACCATGGTTTAAAAACAAAGATCGTGTCACTTTAGTGTTGAGCATCATTTCTCTAGGTTTTGCAATCTACATTAATCAATTTATTGGAGGTCTTGATTTTGCGAATCCTGAGGCCATTGCATTATCTTTGATTGCGGGTCAACAAAGTTTAAGTCAAGGATTTTCTAGTTTCCTACCTCATTTAAGTGCGAGTGTTCAACTCCTCGTTAACTTCAACAGTTGGACGTTCATGGTTTATGTTTTTGGATGTTTATTGTTCATGGCTTTCATCATTAAAACGTTCGCATCCATTTTAGTGAATATTATGGCTTCATTTTCTGGTAGTGGAGCGAGCAAAAAAACAACTTTAAAAACACTACGTGCGCATCAATTCCGTTCCGTCTTGGTGTCATTAACCATCAAAGAACTGAAATTATTGTTCAGAACTCCTGTCTATTTCTTTAATAATGTGTTAGTGGTCCTCATCTTGCCGATTATCTTTTTTGTCAGTTTTACCCAAGCTTCTGGGGCATTCTTTTCCGATTTTGATGCATTGAAAATACTACTTAATCAAAATCCATTATTTCTTATTGTCGTTGCCGCTGGACTAAGCGCAGTCTTTTCAACCATGAATCTTGTAACTCCTACTTCAATCTCTCGAGAAGGAAGTAGCAAGTATCACATGCTACTTTTCCCAATCAAAATGAGCACCCAATTATATGCTAAGTTCTACTCTGGCATTATCATCTCACTCATAGGGATTGCTCCAACCATGCTACTAATTGTGGTAAGTAACGCACTTTTCTTTGACCTATCTTGGCTTATTATCAGTTATAGTATGCTGAGTATGTTGATTATCATGGTGTTTATTAACTTATTTGGAATCCTTGTGGATGTTGTTCATCCAAAGCTTGTTTGGGACAATGAACAGGCTGCAGTCAAACAAAATATCAACTTCTTATTTACATTCTTGGCCTCTGGTGGCCTGATTGGGCTGATGGTTTATCTACTTATCAACTATCACGACATCGCGGCTTGGAGTATTTTTGCAATTCATGGGGCATGTGTTATCTTAATTGGTGTACTTCATCGTATAATAGTAACAAAATCACATGACTTGCTTATCGAGCATTAGAAAGTTGATATGAAAAAAATCTTAAGTTATTTAATCCCATTTTGGAAAACTATCCTTCTTGTGGTTGTCTTCATTATTGTGCAATCTCTTTCTGAGTTATTCTTACCACGACTTATGTCTTTAATCGTGGATGTTGGGATTGCCAATCAAGATTTGAGATATGTTCAACAACAAAGTCTCTATATGATTTTGGTTGCAATCCTAGCGATCACAAGTGCGATTGTTGTGGCGTATTTTAATACACGATTAGGAACTCAAGCAGTTAAAAAACTTAGAAGCGATGTGTTTAATAAAATCCAACAGTTTTCAGCTCAAGAACTTGATCAGTTTACCCCTTCATCATTGATTACTCGATCAACCAATGACATTAATCAAATACAGATGATGTATACCATGATGTTACGAATCCTTATTTCAGCTCCTTTAATGGCTGCTGGAGGATTCTTTTTGATGTTGACGCAAGAAAGTTCATTATCTTGGATATTCTTAATCTTGGTCCCGATTGTGGTCCTATTCATTATTAGCATATTTACCTATGCCAAACCAAGATTTGAGATTATTCAAAATTTAGTCGATTCACTTAACCAAGTTGCACGGCAATTATTAAGTGGGGTACGAGTGATTCGTGCATTTAATGCTCAAAGTTCACAAAGTCAACAATTCATGGGGCAAGCCGAAAAATTAAAAAATGAAAACATTCATCTAAATGATGTGATGTCACTCATCAATCCATTCTTTAATATCATTCTAAATGGTTCAACCATATTGATTATGTTTGTCGCAACACCCTTAATTGCGAATCTTACCTTTCCTGTTGGAAGTATGATGGCCTTTATTCAATACACCATGCAAGTGATGTTTGCGTTTATTATGCTTTCCTTTGTGTTTGTATTCTATCCACGAGCGGTGGTGAGTGCAAAGCGTTTAAGTGAAGTTCTTAATGCCACAATTCAAGTTCAAGATCCAATCAATCATGTCGAATTTTTTGAAAAAGATGTCACAGTTACATTTAAAAACGTGTCTTTTAGTTACGCAGATGCAAAAGAAAGAGTTCTAAATCATGTCTCATTTACAATTCCTGCAAATACTAAAACAGCCATTATTGGTTCCACTGGATCAGGCAAATCTACATTAGTTCGCTTGCTACCTCGTTTTTTTGATCCTATTGAAGGAGAGATATTATTTAATCAACATAACATCGCTTCACTGAAGCTTGATGATTTACGTCAAATCATTGGCTACGTGCCACAGAAAGCTAGTTTATTAAGTGGATCAATTCGATTTAATCTTACCCTTAATAATCCCACTGTGAGTGAAGAAGATATTATGTCCTCGATTGAAATGGCACAAGCATCATCGATTATTGAAGAAAAAGAAGACGGAATAGAGTCAGTTATAACACAAAAAGGATCTAACTTATCAGGAGGCCAAAAACAACGTCTTGCGATCGCAAGAGCACTCGCTAAGCATCCTTCAGTTCTAATATTTGATGATAGTTTCTCAGCGCTTGATGCCTTAACCGATCGCCTTGTACGTGAAGCCCTGAAAGAACTAACGCATACCACCCAAATCATCGTTTCACAGAAAATATCTTCGATCATTGATTGTGATCAAATCGTCGTCCTCGATGATGGGCAGGTCGTAGGTATTGGAACCCACGAATCATTATTAAGAGATAATCATGTCTACAAAGAAATTGCCTATTCACAAAATATCATGGAGGTTGCATCATGAGTTTTCATATGAACTATGCCATGAAGGCAAAAAAAGATGCAGTCAAAGACTATAAACTTACATTAAAACGTTTATTAAGATATCTACATCCTTACATGATCTTTATCATTACAGGAGTATTTTTCTCAATCAGTGCAACCTTACTGAACGTAATTGGACCCAGTGTTTTAGCCCAAGCGACGAACCTTCTCTATGATGGGTATCAATCCAAGTTACAAACTCCTTCTTTCATCTTTAACACTCAACCAGTGTATGATGTCCTATTAAGAGTTTTAATCATTTATGGCTTAGCCGCATCATTATCGTATTTTTCATCAATTATTATTAATCGAGTGACACAAAAGATAACTCTTACATTACGTGGTGAAATTGCCAATAAAGTGAATTTACTTCATCTAAAGACCATCGATGAGAAACCTATTGGGGATGTCTTATCACGGATTACGAATGATGTAGACACCATCAACAACTCCCTCCAACAAGCACTCATTGCTTCCATTGTCGCGATATTATCGATTGTTGGGATACTGTTCATGATGTTTAGTATCTCTTGGATACTTACGCTTGTAGCCTTAGTGTCATTGCCAATTTCACTCTTCACCGTCTCACAAGTTGTTTCCTATGGTCAGAAATACTTCACTCAACGAGCTAAAACCTTAGGTCTACTCAATGGTCATATTGAAGAGATGTTCTCAAATCATTTAATCGTCACAGCGTATCATGGTCAAGACTTTGCCACCCGCAAGTTTAATGAACTTAACGATGAGCTCCAAGAACAGACACAAAAATCAGAATTTATATCATCACTAATGTTGCCTGTGGTTGGGTTTATTGGTAACTTAGGATATATTGCGGTGGTGCTCATTGGAGCGATGTTGATGCTCGCAAATCAATTATCGTTAGGGGCGATTCAAGCCTTCATCATGTACATCAGAAACTTTAATCAACCTCTAAATCAGATGGCCAACATTACCACCATCATTCAATCCACGGTGGCCGCTAGTGAGCGTGTATTTGAATTTTTAGATTATGAAGAAGAACCTTTTGAAGATAAAGCTCAACTCCCATCCAATATTCAAGGTGAGATTGAGTTTAGAAATGTTGATTTTGGTTATAGTGCAGATCATGTTTTCATTAAAAACTTCAACATGCATATCAAACCAGGTATGAAGGTTGCGATTGTTGGACCTACTGGAGCTGGTAAAACCACGATTGTTAATCTTCTCATGAGATTTTACGATATTTTAAGCGGCAGTATCTATATGGACAAACAAGATGTTGCTTTATTCACTCGTGAATCGATTCGTTCATCCTACGCAATGGTGCTACAAGATTCTTGGTTATTTAAAGGCACAATACGAGATAATATTACCTTTAATCAAGAAGTCAGTGAAAATGACTTTATGAAAGCCACCCATGCCGCAAAAGTTGATCACTTTATTCAAACTTTACCCTTAGGGTATGACACCATGATTAATGAGGATGCTTCCAATATCTCTTCAGGACAAAAACAACTGATTACTATTGCTAGAGCATTCCTATCAAATCGAAATATCTTAATTCTTGATGAAGCAACCTCTTCTGTTGATACCCGAACTGAATACCTCATTCAAGAAGCGATGGAAGCCTTAATGAGTAAAAAAACAGCATTCATTATTGCGCATCGTCTCTCAACCATCATCAATTCTGATTTAATCCTTGTGATGAATCATGGAACGATTGTTGAACAAGGTTCACATAAAGAACTCCTGGCATCAAAAGGATTCTACTATGACCTTTATCAATCCCAATATGAATCCTCAACAAACTAAAGAGTGGAATTATCCACTCTTTTCTTATTCAAAGCGTAATGCTTCGACTGGTTCTAGTTTACTTGCGTTATACGCAGGATACAAGCCAAATATGACACCAATCACGATTGAGAATGTGAGACTAAGGATAACTGAATCAAAGCCTAGAATGACATTAAAATCAGTAATCCAGGAAATGATGAGTGTCCCAATATAACTTACTCCTAATCCTAATATCCCACCCAATGTTGTAATCAGAATGGCTTCAATAAGAAATTGGGCTAGAATCTGAGATTGTCTTGCGCCTAGAGCTTTACGAATTCCGATTTCTTTGGTTCGCTCTCGTACTGTCACAAGCATAATATTCATAATTCCAATTCCACCAACCACTAAAGAAATTGAAGCGATCCCCGCAAGTAAACTTGTGAGTAATCCTAATATGGTTTCTAGCACTCCTAAGATTTGTGTTTGTGAGAAGGCACGATAATTTGAGTCTGATGGAAATACTGTTGATAAATACACGAGCACACGATTGAGTGTGAAATCAATGTTTTCTTCTGAATTGGCCGCGATGTAGAATGTGCGACTAAATGAACTAAATCCACTCATGGTTGAGGCATAATCAATAGGAATATAGACCATCATATCATTATCACCGGAAAAGTTTGTGCCCCGCTCTTGCGCCACTCCAATGACTTCAAAAGGGATCCCTTTAATCATGATGGTTGAACCAATAATGGATTGATTAGGAAGTAGTAAGTCTGGAATCTTACTTCCAAGGACCACAACTGGAGTATTATAGGCAACATCATACTCATTTAGAAAGCGTCCTAGACTCATATCAAGAGAATTAATGTATGCGAATTTCTCATTAACTCCACTAATCGAAACTTCGATATTTTGACCTTCAATTTGATAGGTGGCGGATGACGATATCAGTGGCGAATAGGCATCAATATCGGCTTGTTCTTTGATTAAACTAATCCAATCATTAGGTAGGTTTCCTTGACGATCAAAGACACTCACAAAGATTAGATTGGATCCAATTGATCGAATTTGATTCGCCGCTTCAGTGCGCGCTGAATTTCCTAAACTCATGAGGAGAATGACCGATGAAACCCCAATTATGACACCTAGTGTGGTGAGTAAGGCTCGAATCTTATGTGCCCATACTGATTTGAGGGCTAAAACAAAATATTCTTTTATCATAGTGTCACCTCACTATTATCACTTAATACCAAACCATCACGTAAAGTGATAATTCGATTAGTATTGCGAGCAACTTCTAAATCATGGGTAATGATTAAGACGGTTTTCCCTTTTTTATTGAGTTCTTTTAGAGCATTAAGCACTTCTTGACCCGTCTTTGTATCTAAAGCTCCTGTAGGCTCATCCGCAAGGATAATGGCTGGATCATTGGCTAATGCTCGTGCGATTGAAACACGTTGTTGTTGACCTCCTGAGAGTTCTGTAGGTTTATGATGGGTACGATCGGATAATCCAACTAAATCTAAAAGCTTTAATGCCTTCTCTTCTCTTTGCTTCTTGCCTACTTTAGCATAGGTCATAGGCATCATGACATTTTCAAGAGCGCTTAAATTTGTAAGAAGATTGAACTGCTGAAACACAAATCCAATTTGTTGGTTACGAATGTCTGCAAGTTCGTCTTGGTCATAATCTTTAATAGGAATACCATTAAGTTCATAGTATCCATCTGTAATAACATCCAAACATCCAATAATGTTCATAAGCGTTGATTTCCCACTTCCCGATGGACCAACAATAGCTACGAATTCTCCTTCTTGGATTTGAATGTCGACTCCATTTAAAGCCATAATAATGGAGTCACCCATGACGTACTTTTTCGTTACTGCTTCAAGTTTTATCATCGTCTAAAGAATGGGAAGCTTGAGGATGGATCAGGAACAATAATACTTAGACCTTCAAGATTTTCACCACTTACTTGAACGTTATAGATATCAGCCACTCCAGTGGTGACCGCGACATAAAATTCTCTTTGAGGACGATTGGTTTCTTTAAGCCATTCTGCAGAAAGGACATAACGTTGTGTACCATCAATGATGAGAGCTTCAAAAGGAATGATAAGAATATCTTCGAAGACAGAAACACTAATGCGAGCACTTGCGCTCATGCCTAAGAATAAAGGTTCATCACCATGATCAAAAACAACGGTGACTGGATAGGTTGTAAAATCAAGTGATGTGTTACCAATGAGTCCTATATCTGACACTTCACCTTGAAATGTTAGATTAAGTGATTGGATAAAAATTTCAGCCGATTGTCCCACTGAGAGGCGACTGACATCACGCTCCGAGATATTCACAACAAGCTTGAATTTATTCGGATTTGAAATCACAAAAGCATTATTTAGTGCACTTGGCAGTGAAGTAATAATGCCATCTCTTGATGCACGAACTGCTAATGTGTTGCCCATCACATCACGAGTCTCACCAATGCGTTGATTACGTGTCACTCGATCGCCCACCTTCACTAATGTGCGAGATAGTGTTCCACTGACATTGACACTTGTTTCTTCGGATGATGTTAGTTTACCTGAAGCTAGCGCAAACAACTCAATTTGACCCAATTCAATCGTGGTTGTTTTAGTGTTGTCGATGAGTCTTTGACGAGCTGCGGTTTGTTGTTGAATGAAGAAGAAGGCCCCTACTCCAACAATAAGGGCCAATATGACCCCTCGTTTAATCCATTTACTTCTTCGTTTTGTCTTTGCCATAGTCTTCCTCCATCATGTTATTGAATTCATTAATTTTTTCATTAATTCTTAATGACATCATCATATCGTCGAGTCCGACATAATCCACAAGTTGTTCCATATACTTTTCAAGTTCACGATAATAGTTATGAATTTTTTCACGTCCCAAATCAGACAGGTGTATCTTAATGCTTCTTCGATCATGTTCATCTCGCGTTTTATGAATAAAGTGTTCCTTCTCTAAAGAGTCAATGAGTTGCGTGGCAGCTGAAGCACTCACTCTAAATTCATCTTTAATCTTTCTAATTGGAATTGGCCCACTTTCAGTCAAATGTAAAAGCATCATGAGATGATGAATTGGAATTTTATCGTCATGAGAAGACATCATACGAACAATCTTTGACTCCATCATGCGAAGTTTGCGCATTTGTAAAAGTAAGGCTTGTATAATTTCGTGTTTTTCCATAAGCCTCCTTTCTTAGTTAAGCATCTTAAATATATCAATCATTAACCCCTAAAACAAATAAAATGCTTGAATCCTCAAGCATTAGTCTAACGGTTTTCGATAATAATTTCCAATGACTTTTTCAGTTTTGGAAATATCAATAAATACCTTTTCATCGACTGACTGTGCAATACTTACGACTTGATTGACTTCATACGTATTTACGACCATGTAAAGCATACAAACTTCTTTTTTGCTATATCCACCTTCGCCCCAGATTTTTGTAATGCCATGGCGAGTTTGAGATAGAATCGCTGCAGTGAGTTCATCAGGATAAGCCGTAAACATACGAATACTCATGAGTTTGTAACGTTGATATAAGTTCGAAACGATGGTTGTGGAAACGAATTGGAAGATAATGGAGTAGAGTGCAATTTCCCATCCAAATAACAACCCTGCAATGCCTAAAATGACAGCATTCCCTGCAAGGATATAGTTCCAAGACTGTGTATTCGTCTTATGAGAAATGTATAAAGCAATAAAATCTGTTCCTCCCCCACTCGCATTCGCCATTAACGAAAGTGATGCCGCTAACCCTGAGAATATTCCCCCAAAGACTGCAATGAGTAGAATGTCATTTGTGATGACAATTTCTGGAATGATTTCCACAAACAAGGAAACTAATACAATTTGAAGAATACTATAACGAGTAAACCATTTTCCTACAAAATGGTACACTAAAATGGTTGGATAGATATTAAGGGCTAAATATAAAACCCCAAATGGAATTACAATATCATAATAGCGAAGTGATAGTCGTTGGATCAAAACAGAAATACCCGCAAAGCCTCCTGGGAATAAATTTCCGTTCTCGATGAAAATTTTGATCGCTAAAGCACCGAGCATGGATGATAATACTACAAGTAAAAAAGATTTAACGTGGTTACGTGTTGATTTCATGTTATTTGGATGTGTCATACCTTAAGATTATAACTGAAAAAATAAAAAATGCTACCACTTTAAATGAGATATTGAGAAACTAAAGACTCGTAAACATGGCTAAGGTTTGTCATTGATGGAACTCTTTGAAATGATTCTAGATATTGACGACAGCGAATAAATTGGCGTCGAATGACTCTTGGATCAAGAGGAAATTTAAATGATAATTTATGAATGGTTAGAACTGAATAAAGTCCATCCCGTTTGATAGTATATTCGACGTGATATAAAATCCATACTTCACAATCTTGTAATGTTAATGGAAAATACATCAATCCTTGAATGGCACTTAGACAAACTGGAATCTTTTGTCTGATTTTTAAATGAAAACGCATGGCATCCATACTTCCTTTGAGTGTCGTTCCATGAGATAAGCATTGTTGATGAAACCAACTTGAAAGTGATTGATGAGTTAAATTTTCAATATGATCATGATAAACAAGTTGAATTAAAGTGTCTGTTTTTATAATGAGTAATGGAATCATAAGTTCTCCTAAAATAATGTACGCTATGCAAGAACCTATTTCCTAAAAAAAGATTCATGAATAATCATGAATCTTTGATTTATTTACAGCCACAATCCCCTTCACAGGTGCCATCACATTCACATTCTTCCATGGGTTTACCACAATTGCATGTTTCACCTTCATGGTGATGATGTCCTCCACATCCACAACCTTCATGGTCATGATCGTGATGATGATGCATGTGAGCTTCATAAGCTAATGTATCAATTACTAATGCTTCAACTTCAACCATCGCTCCCATTGGAAGGGCTGCCACTTGTACGGTTGTACGTGCTGGATATGGGTCTTGAAACACAGTGGCATAAATTTCATTAAACTGATTAAAGAATGCTAAGTCAGTTACATAAACGGTCGTTTTAACAACATGGCGTAGTTCCAACCCCATTTCTGATAGTACAGCTTCCATGTTACGCAAAACTTGATACGTTTGTTCATACATATCGCCTTTAACAAGTTCCCCTGTTAATGGATCAATAGGAAGTTGCCCTGATAAATATACGAAATCCCCTAATTTTACCGCTGGAGAATAAGGTCCAATGGCTTTTGGGGCATGTGGTGAATGAATTCCTTGATACATAATACGTTCTCCTTAGTCATCTTGACTTGTTTTTGAATATACATTTAATTCAATACGAACTGCTCTTCCTTCTTTAACTTGAAGTATTTTTAAAGCGTAGTTCTCTTGTTTGAATTCTTTATTTTTTCTTAGACGTGCACCTTCAGCAAGTTCATCAATCCAATCACTAAAGGTTTTAGCTTGGGTTGGAACCTCATCATCATCGTCTAGATAATCGTCGAAAAATTTCTTAACAGGGACAATACCTTCTATATCAAAGGTATGATGTCCTATTTCAACAACATACTTTGGTAAATCGTCATATTCATCATAAATTTCACCGACAATTTCTTCAAGAATATCTTCTAGAGTAACAATCCCGACAAAGTTTTTATTTTTCATCGTTTCAACGACGATGGCCATATGTTCTCGTGATTTTTGTAATTTCTCTAAAGCATTTTGAAGTCGTTGACGCTGCGCAATATAACTCACAGGACGAAGTAAATTCGCCATCGCTATGTCTTTCTTATTGAGTAAACATTCAAGGACATCACGCTCACGAATGATTCCCACCGCATACAAACCTTCATACGATATGACAGGGATACGAGAATATTTATGGGTTGATACCGCATTGAGAATTTGCTCTGAACTTGCATTATCATATAAGAAGACAACTTGATCGCGAGGTTTCATAATTTCACGTACGGTCTTATCATCAAAGCTAATAGCACTTTCAATAAGTTCTCGCTCTTCTTGATCAAGTACACCTTCCATCTCAATGGTTTGTACAATATCAATGAATTCATCTTCAGTGGCCGTAACTTTTTCATTCCCCTGTTTAATCACTTTGGTTTCAACTAAACTCATGAGTGATGCGATAGGTGAAAACAAAAACCTAAACAAGATAATCAAAGGGGTTGTCGCAATCGCAAACTTTTCAGGATGTTGTTTGGCTAAAACTTTTGGTAAGATTTCCGCAAACAGAAGAATCATAATCGTTAAAGCACTCATGCTTATACTTAATGCTAAATTCCCTTTAAAAATGCTTGAAAAAAGCAAGGTTGCGAAAGTTGTCATCGCAATATTCGCAATGTTATTGCCAATTAGAATGGTTGTAATGACATGGGTATAGTCATTCACTAAATCTAGTGCTTGCTGGGCATGTTTTACTTCGTTTTTAACATACTGTTTTAAGCGAATTGGATTTAGACTTGAAAAGGCTGTTTCCGAGGCTGAAAATAGTGCGGAAAAACAAAATAAAATGATAAGACCAACAAGCATGGTACTCTGCGTACTGTCCAAAATGGGTTACTCCTTGTAATATTCGATTTCTTCTTCAATATGAGATTGAATCTTTGATAAACTGAGTGAGCGAAACAAAGTAAAAAATACTACACCAATGATAGATATTAATAAAATCATTGATAAGACATCTCTAATCCCTGTTATCATGTTTCTCACCTTGTCTCGTATTATACACTTTTGAACAAGTTTTGTCTAACAACACTCACTAGCGCACGACTAATCAAGATTAGGGTTAATCCACAAAGTCCAATTCCTCCAAAAACACCTAATGCTCCTGCTCGATTCACCATAAGAAGTACTTGAGATGGTGATGAGGCAAAGAAAGCAAATGCGATTGAAGCACTAATAAGCAGTATGAGCATGATATAAATCATATACAACCATAATAAACTTCTTTGCACTCGTTGATATAACTCACTAGGATGAAAGATGGCAATCATGATGAGTCCTATAATTAAAAATGAAGACATATTTATCCATGGTTGAATTAATTGGATGATAGTTGAAAGATTAAATCCATGATCGCCAAACAGTGCTAAACTCTTAAAAATATAATGAGATGATTGCAGCCTAGGATCACTCAAAACCATTAAACCGTTAAGTTCTGAAACTAAACGTAACACATTAAAAGGTGCAATAAGTTGAATCGACCACTCAATCAAAATGCATGCACTTAAGATATACACAATCGCAAGTTGTCCCTCAACAAGTTTTAACTTCATCGTAACAACCAATCCTCTCCTTTAAGCACTTCAACACTTGATAATCCTTCATAATCTAGTTGACGTTGAATCTCATATAAAATGATTGCAACGGTATTTGAGACATTCATTGAACGGGCTAATGGATGCATTGGAATACGGATACAATGAGATAAATTTTCTCTTAAAATAGGTTTAGGAATGCCCGTACTTTCTTTACCAAAAACCACCACAATATCTTTGTTGACGGCTTTAAAATCAAATTCACTCGGTGTTTTCATCCCATAACGTGTAATGTAGTATACTTCACCAGAAATGGATGATAAACAATCATCTAAAGTATCATGTTCCTGCAGTTCCATAAGTTGGTCATAGTCCATCATGGCCCTTTTAAACTCTTTAGAATGAAGTAAAAAACCTAATGGATGAATCACGTGTAACTGTGCATTGAGTGCAGCACATGAGCGCAAAATATTTCCAACATTTTGTGCGATTTCAGGTTCATATAAAACAATATGAATCATAAAATATCCTCCCTTTTATCCAGTTTTCTTGACAAACCATGCATAACCTACATTTAGTAGTGTTCCCATAAATAGGATTGAAAATACAAGTGTCATAAAGAAATTAAGTGGCACCATGTTGACTAATCGATCAGTTCTAGGATCTAAAAGCCAAAGATCATTGGTAAATAAAACTTGATGAAATAAATGCCAGAATGCAGGAAAATCGAGGATTGCAAAAACACTTAGTCCACCAATAAACCCTCCAAGTAAACCTAAAGCTATGCTATAAGTCTTCTTGAATAGATCTTTGAACCAGGATTTTTTTCTGTTGGTAAACCATGCAATTGAAGCAATGGATAAAGAGAAAAACATAAATACTCGCATTGCTCGAATTAATGCTAACACATCCACCATATGATCAATCTCACGCTGATTAAACATCAGTGTTGAAGTGTTATTGACCATCACAACACTTTGAATGGTATCACTTTTATCAAGCATATAGGCCAGTAATTGATTAGTGGCTCGCATTAAATCAGGATAAGACATCCCAAGTAATGCAGCTGTGTTGTTTTGAGTATAAAACCATTGAAAGAAATAAGGTTCAAGTCCAAGAAGACGAATACTCAATAAAAATAGTGAAATCATTACACTGACATGAATTAGTATAATCAGAATTTTTTTCATAATACTCCTTTTAAATAGTGCATTAATGCTTGAATGGCTAATGCTCGATGTGAGATTTGATTCTTAAGCGCTTTAGGTAATGTTTGAAATGTATCATTATACCCCTCAGGGATGAAGATGGGATCATAACCAAATCCAAAATCATGAGATGGTTTTAATGCAATATGACCAAAACAACGATTTTCTGTGACAAATATGGGTTGCCCCTTAATATAACATGCGATGGCACATACAAAGGCTGCATGGGTTTTATCAGTCTTATGTACTTCCTGACATATCCATTCATTACGCTCATGTTGAGTCATTTCAGGTTTGAAACGAGCTGAATAAACTCCAGGTGAATAATCAAAGGCTTCAATCTCAATTCCACTATCATCCGCAATAATGATGAAGTCTGAAGTATAGTCAATAAGTGCTTCGACCTTTTTAATCGCTTGTTCATGATAGGTCTTTTGATCTTCAATAATGTCTTCACTAAACCCAATATCTTGAAGGGAGTATAACTCAATAAGTGAGTTATCTACCATTTCATTAAATTCAGAAAGCTTATGCTGATTTGATGTGACGAGTAAGACTTTATGCTTCATATGGATACCTCATCCCTTATTATAACTTAAAAAAAACATCATGCACGAGGCATCATGTTTTCAATCCATTTTTTAACGTTCATCACTTCTTCATAGGTGATTCGATGATCTGTATTCAGTACACTCACTTCCAACTGTGCTTTAGCAGCTTTCAAACGGTGTTCAAGAACATCGGTTTCTTCGATAGGACAAATTGGATCAAACTGTCCAGCACTAATAAATATTTTCATATGACTTAAATCTTCAAAGGCAACGTTTTTCTTTACGTTCATAGGATGAAGCATGACTACGGTATAGAATGAATGAGGATGTCTTAAGATTAAGCTTTGAGCCATATTTGCACCATTTGAATAACCAAGTATAACAAGCTTTCTTAAATCCACCCCATATTCTTGACACTTCGATAAAACAAATTCGTGAAGTCGATCAGTTCTAAAGTCTAAATCCTCTTCATCGAATACACCTTCTGATAAACGTTTGAAATATCTTGCCATTCCATGTTCACTTACTTCCCCTAAGACACCAAAAACATTTGCACTTGGATCAATCATATCAAGGATTGGAATAAGATCACGCTCATTGCCACCTGTACCATGAAGTAGAAGATATGTCAAAGCGGACTCATTTCTTTTAAGAAAAATATATTTCATATGTGCCTCCACTTTGTCTCACTTTATCAAAGAATTGTCCATCTTTCAATTAAAGTAACTAAAAAACCTATCATCTGTGAAACTAACGATTAGATTAGTTCTTCTGTGATGATAGGTTAAAGATTAATAGTTTTGTTTGAAATAATCCATAATCTTTTCAAGACTAAGGATTAAGTTGGTGTCTTCATCCACTTTTAAATCATGGATGAAAGTGTCAATCATTTTCTCGTGGAAAGCATCATGAACTTTAAGGACATCTAGAGCACGTTGAGTGAGTGATAAGCGAACAATTCGTTTATCAACTTCATCTTTGTATCTTGCGACATATCCTTTTTTAACTAAGCGATTAATCGCTACAGTTAAAGTTCCTTGCGTGACAAGCGCACGACGAGCAACATCACTCATGGTTTTTGATTCACTTTTCGAGATATTCTCTAAAGTATGAACTTCACTCATGGACAAAGTAACACCTCGTGCCACCAAATTGCGTTCTTCTAGCACAAGAATATGGTTGAACATATCAACAAGTAGCTCATTTAACGTTTTTTTGACACGATCTTTTAGCATTATTTAGCTAATGCCTTTTTGGCTTTATCAACAATGCCTTCAAATCCTTTTGGATCGTGAATGGCAATTTCTGAAAGCATTTTACGGTTAACTTCAATATTTGCTAATTTAAGGCCGTTCATTAATTTTGAATATGAAATATCGTGCATACGAGCTGCTGCGTTAATACGAGCAATCCATAATTTTCTCATTTCACGTTTTAAGTTTTTACGATCTCTGTAAGCATATGAAAGTGACTTCATCACTTGTTCATGGGCTGTACGGTATAACGTATGTTTGGAACCAAAATACCCCTTGGCTAATTTTAAGACTTTTTTACGTCTTGCTCTTGTAGCAACTGAACCTTTTACGCGTGGCATGTTTTGATCCTCCTTAACCTTGTAACATCAGTTTGATACGTTTGTAGTCTGATTTAGAGACTAAAGTACCTTTTCTGAGTTTACGTTTTTGTTTTTGTGATTTGTTTGCTGCAAAGTGTGATACGTAAGCATGTGAGCGTTTAAGTTGCCCGCTTCCTGTACGTTTTACGCGCTTTGCCAATGCTTTTTTAGTCTTCATTTTTGGCATAGTAATGTCCGTCCTTCTATTTCTTTTTCGGAGCGACGATGCAATGCATCATGTTTCCTTCTAGGGTTGGAGTCTTCTCAACATTCGCAATGTCTGAGACAGCTTCCATAAATTCATTCATGACTTTTTTCCCAACTTCAACACGTGTAATTAATCGACCACGAAAGCGCATATCTACTTTCACTTTCATGCCTTCACTTAACCACTTACGTGCATGTTTGAGTTTCGTTTCAAAGTCATGGGTATCAATGACTGGTGATAAACGAAGTGGTTTGACTTCAGTAACATGTTGATTCTTTTTGGCTTCTCTCGCCTTTTTTTGTGATTCAAAACGATGTTTTCCATAGTCTAGAATCTTGCATACAGGCGGTTGGGCGTTAGGAGCAACACAGAATAAGTCAAGCTCAAATTCCTCGGCCTTAGCTAATGCTTCACGTCGAAACATGACTCCAAGTTGTTCTCCATTTGGACCAATAACTAGCACTTCTTTAAATCGAATTGCCTCATTGACCAAATCTTCATTGATTGGTTTTTTTGTGATAATTTCACCTCCGAACAAAACAAAAACGGGTGAAGTATCCCGTTAGCGCATGAAAAATGAGTGATTTCATGTAGCTTTAACCTAAACCTTAAGGAATCAGGTGAGAATCGGGTTCTACTTTCTACGATTTGTTTGCATGAGTATTCTAACATCATCAAAGATTAAAGTCAAATTGTTTCCAATATGGTATAATCTTACAGTATGTTGAGGTACATTTATGAAACTTAAAAATTCTTATTTTGTGACATATAAAGAAAATGTCAAAGATGAAGAAGCAATTTCTGGTAATTTACTCGTCCGTGGTGGATTCATTAAAAAGAATTCAGCTGGGGTCTATATGTATTTACCACTAGGCTTTAAAGTTTTGAAGAAAATTGAAGCCATTGTTCGTGATGAAATGAACGCGGCTGCTTCACAAGAAGTTTTAATGCCATCATTAATCCCTGAGGATGTGTATATAGCTTCAGGTCGACGCCACTTGTTTGGATCAAGTATGTTTGCATTTAAAGACCGCTTTGATCGCAGTGTTGTCTTAGGACCCACTCATGAAGAGCTTTTTGCGGTCGCAGCCAGTGCACATATTAAATCTTATAAGAATCTTCCTTTGTCATTATATCAGTTTCAAACGAAGTTTAGAGATGAACCACGTCCTCGCTTTGGTGTGATTCGTGTAAGAGAGTTCATCATGAAAGATGCTTATACTTTTGATAAAGATCTTGATGGACTTCAAAAGAACTATGATGCCATGGTTAAAGCTTATATTCAGTCATTTGATAAGATGGGACTTCATTATCGTATTGTGAAGGCTGATACCGGAGTGATGGGTGGACTGCTTTCTGAGGAATTCCAAGCCATTACAGATATTGGTGAAGATACCATTGTCTTCTGTCAATCATGTGATTATTCTGCCAACTTAGAAATCGCAAAACGTCAACCTTCTGAGTTTGTTTCACCTGCACCTGCAAAACAATACTCAAAACTACATACACCAAACTTAAAAACCATAGAACAATTATGTAATGCCTATAATCTTGAACCCAAGTCACTTGTGAAGACATTAGTCTATATGATTGATGAGAAACTCGTGGCTGTGAGTGTGTGTGGTCATCGTGAAGTGAGTAGCGTTAAGCTTCAGAAATACTTTAATGCATCTTCTGTAGAACTCGCGACACCTGCTCAACTTGTGGAGGCTAACATTCAAATGGGGTATATTGGTCCAGTGGATTGCCCGATTCCACTACTTGTGGATGAAGAAGTACTTTCTTTAACATCGATGATGACTGGCGCAAATGAAGTTGATATGCATTTTGTGAATGTATCACTTCTTGACTTTAGCCAACATGACATCGCTGATGTGAGTATGGTTCATAAACATGATGGGTGTCCTGTATGTCATGCCCCTTTAGACATTCAAAAAGGCATTGAAGTTGGTAATACCTTTAAACTTGGCGATAAATATTCTAAAGCGATGAACTTATACTATAGTGATGAAACGAATTCACTTAAACCTGTGATTATGGGCAGTTATGGCATTGGTTTAGGTCGTTGTATGGCCGCGATTGTGGAACAACATCATCGTGAAAAAGGGATTGTATGGCCAATTCATGTAGCCCCTTATGAAGTGGGACTTCTTGTGGTTTCAACTAAGGATGAATATGCCATGTTAAAGGCTAATGAAGTGTATGAATCCCTTCAAGCTAACAAAGTGGATGTTGTTTTAGATGATCGAGATGAGCGTGTCGGTGTTAAATTTAATGACGCTGAGCTCATTGGTATACCTTTCCAAGTTGTCTTTGGAAAAGCCCTCACTCATAATCAAGTTGAACTTAAAAATATGTATGATCAAAGTACTACACTTGTAGACTTGAATGATTTAACAAACACCTTAACTCAACTTATTAAACAACAGAAAGAGAACATTCATGGATAAAATATTTGATTATGAAGATGTGCAATTGATTCCTAATCGTTGCATCGTGAACTCACGAAGTGAGTGTGATACTTCGATGACCCTCGGAGGACATAAGTTTAAACTTCCCGTCGTGCCTGCGAATATGCAAACCATTATTGATGAATCACTAGCACTTAAACTCGCAAAGTCAGGATACTTCTATATCATGCATCGTTTCAATCCTGAAACACGCTTAACGTTCATCGAAGATATGCATGCTCAAGGTTGTATTGCTTCAATCTCGGTGGGAGTCAAACTTGAAGAATTTGATTTTATTGAACAATGCGCAAAACAAGATTTAATTCCTGATTTTATCACAATTGATATTGCCCATGGGCATGCGCCAAGTGTAGTGAATATGATTAAGCATATTAAAAAAGTACTCCCTAAAAGCTTTGTGATTGCGGGCAATGTAGGAACCCCACAAGCTGTGATCGAATTAGAACAAGCTGGTGCCGATGCAATCAAAGTAGGCATTGGAACTGGTAAAGTATGTATTACTAAACTTAAAACGGGTTTTGGTACTGCAGGATGGCAACTTGCTGCACTACGTTGGTGTGCTAAGGCTGCCACAAAACCAATCATTGCGGATGGTGGTTTAAGAACCAATGGCGATATTGCGAAGTCACTTCGCTTTGGGGCCAGTATGGTGATGATGGGTAGCATGTTTGCGGCTCATGAAGAATCTCCTGGACAACGCATTAATATCAATGGTGTTGATCATAAAGAATATTTTGGAAGTGCATCAGAATATCAAAAGGGAGAACGCAAGAATGTTGAAGGTAAGAAAATTCATCTTCAAAGCAAAGGTTCAATCTTTGATACATTAAAAGAAATGCAAGAAGACTTACAATCCTCCATTTCATATGCCGGAGGAAACACCCTCAATGCATTAAAAACTGTGGATTATGTCATTGTAAAAAACGCCGTATTAATTGACTAAAGAGTGTGAATAACACTCTTTTTTTGCAACTTATCAATAAAACCATGTACGTTAATGAATGTTGGTGTAACCTTGACTTTCTTAGATTATAATGTCATTGAGGTGAACAGTATGAAAAAACTTATCGCATTCATATTAGCCATTACTACGATTCTTGTTTTAGCCCTTCAACCTGCAAACTTACCTAAAGCAGTTGGTTTAGCATCCCTCGAATCTGAGGAACAACTTCGACGTATTGCACTTGCTTTAGCCCAAAAAAATCAAAACTCATATTATCCTTTCTTCCGTGATGGAAATGTGGCTGAAAGCTTAGCCCCTAGTCTTGATTCTAAAACCAATAATGTAACGCAAACCAATACTCAAATCCAAGGAATTGATGAAGCTGACACTTTAAAGAGTGATGGCGAACATGTGTATACCCTCTTCGACAATGTTCTTAGAATGTATAAGATTGAAGACAATAAACTTCGTCTAGTGAAGAGCGTTGAATTCGATCATGAAAAATTCTATGCGCAATCCATGTTCATCGTCAATGATCAACTTATTGTTATGGGATCATCTGGTGGATGGTGGTTTAGACCTTATGAAAAATATGAACCAGAACCGACTGATGATGAAGTCAAACCTGATCCAGGATCAAGTGAACCTGGATATCCTGGTGAACCTATTGATGAACCCGATCAACCAAACACCAATGATTTAGATAAACCAGTAGATGGTGATGAACCAGTGAGTGATAAGAAACCTGTTGAGATTGCTCCAATCGAAGGTGATGTTGAAATGGATCGATTCTGGCCAGGAAATGGTACTCCATTAACTCAGCACATTGTTGTTTTGAATAAAGCCAATCTTAATACCCAACATGTCCTCAAGATTGAAGGTGGTTTAGTTGGTTCTCGCTTAAATGGAACACAACTTATCTTCATCACAACTAAATATAACTGGGTCGAAAATAATGCTATTAATGATCTAGAATCCAAAGATGTACTTCCTGTAATTACTCTTGATGACAAACCATATGAGTTCGCAGTCAGTGATATTCAATTCATTAATCAACCGGATACACTTAATGTCTTAACCATTACAAAATTTGATTTAAGTGATTTATCTTCTGAATTTAAACATTTACTTCTTGATGCTCATACTTTATATATGAATCATGATACTATTCTACTTGCTAGCACAAGTTGGGAATATACCACGCGCTCAGCTTGGGGAATTACTAAGACTCATATTCACTCTTTAAGTTATAAAGACGAATTAGAACTTAAAGCGAGTGCAACTCTTGATGGCTCATTACTCAACCAATTCGCGATGGATGAATACAAAGGTGTCGTTCGTGTCGCATTAACCCAATGGAGTGAAAAAACGACTAACTCCATAATCACACTCGATGCGAACTTAAAAGTACTCGATTCAATTAACGGTCTTGCACCAACCGAATCCATCTATTCAGTTCGATTTGTTGGTGATCGTGCTTATGTTGTGACTTTTGAACAAATTGATCCTTTCTTTGTGATTGACATGTCTAATCCTTCAAATATTAAAGTCTTAGGCGAACTCAAAATTCCAGGTTATTCAACTTATCTACACCCACTTTCTGATTCTTTAGTCTTAGGATTTGGACGTGATGTCAAAGTTGAAAGTGATGGAAGACTTACTAATGGGGCTATGAAGCTTTCACTCTTTGATGTTAGTCAGTCCTCTACACCAACTGAAAAACAAAATATACTTGTTGGAAATGAATATGCATGGGGTGATATTAGTTATGATCACAAAGCGCTTATGGTTAATCCAAGCAAACAACTTCTAGGTTTCTTTGTGACTTCTGGTGTCATTTCATTCACAGAAGGTCGTGAAGAATATAAGAGTGTCGCAACATACTACCTCATCTCGACTGCGAATGAAGCGATTAAGATTTATGATGAGATTAATGTTGAAGAAACATACCAACTTAAAGCTGTCATGGTAAATGATGCGCTCCATTTATTACTTCCAAATGGTAAAGTTGTGACACGAGTTTATCCATAAAATAAACAAAACATGTTCATATTAAAAGCACCTTATTTCGAAATAAGGTGCTTTTTTACTTCTTTCTCTATGCAATAAATGGAGCCACTTCGTCTTTGATTGAAGCTACAAATTCATCATATCCCAAGCTTTGTGCATCTTTAGATCCATACTTGCGGACATTAACACTATGATTCGCAACTTCTTCATCCCCAATCACTAAAGTTAATGGCACTTTCTTAATTTGATTTTCTCTTAAACGATATCCAAGTTTTTCATTTCGATCATCCACTGAAACTCTAAATCCCGCATCAGTAAGTTTTTGTTTGAGTTCATTTACATAATCTAGATGATATTCATTATTCACTGGTAAAATAGAAATTTGATTTGGTGCAAGCCATAATGGGAATGCCCCACCATAGTGTTCAATAAGAATTCCAATGAAGCGTTCAACTGAACCAAAGATTACACGATGCAACATGATTGGTTCTTGTTTTTGTCCTTGATGGTCAATATATGTACACTCAAATCGATGAGGTAAATTCATATCAAGCTGAATAGTTCCACATTGCCATACACGGTTGAGGGAGTCTTTAATATGGAAATCAAGTTTTGG
The DNA here is from genome assembly GCA_018333955.1 of Erysipelotrichia bacterium. GTDB lineage: Bacteria > Bacillota_I > Bacilli_A > Erysipelotrichales > Erysipelotrichaceae > UBA6182. The sequence continues at coordinate 14,692 of JAGXSD010000043.1, read as the reverse complement.
ACCATAGAATGCTCCATCCCCAGGATTAATCTTGAATCCTTTACCTGAGGCAATACAAGCATCTTCAAGTGCTTTTTCAGAACGATCCCACACTTCAATATCACCAATAAACTTCTCAGGACGAGTGGAGAGTTCAATAGTGTAAGTTAAACCAAACATTGCATAGACACGATCAATGAAATTGATTAAACGAACCACTTCCCCTTCAACTTGATCTGGTGTCATGAATAAGTGGGCATCATCTTGAGTAAAGGCACGGACTCTAAATAAGCCATTGAGAGCTCCAGATGCTTCATGACGATGAACAGTACCGAGTTCAGCCAAACGAAGTGGAAGCTGTTTGTATGAATGTAATGTTTGATTATAGACAAGCATACACCCAGGGCAGTTCATCGGTTTAATCGCAAATTCACGGTCATCAAATTCTGAAGTATACATGTTTTCACGATAGTTAGCCCAGTGTCCACTCACTTCCCAAAGTTGTTGAGAAAGCATGGTTGGAGTTTGAATAAACTCATATCCTTCTTTGACGTGTTCACGCCACCAGAAGTTTTCAAGTGTTTTTCTTAAAGTCATACCATCAGGCATCCAGAATGGAAAGCCTGGCCCAAATTCTGAAAGCATGAATAATCCTAATTCTCTTCCAAGTTTCTTGTGGTCACGCTTCTTTGCTTCTTCAAGCCAATGAAGGTGATTTTCTAAATCCTGAGCCTCATAAAATGAAATACCATAAACACGTTGTAACATCGCATTTTGTGCATCTCCTTTCCAATAAGCTCCACTTACTTTAAGAAGTTTGTAGTTTTTTATAAGTTTTGTGCTTTCAACGTGAGGTCCACGACAAAGATCCATCCAATCGCCCTGACGATAGATTGAAATGACTGTTTCATCATCATTCATGTTGCTTAAAAGATCAAGTTTATATTTATCCTTCGCGAAAAGTTCTAAAGCTTTTGCTTTTGACACTTCTTCACGAATAATTCGTTTACCATCTTTAGAGATTTTCTTCATCTCTTTTTCGATTTTCTCAAGATCTTCTTCTTTAATGACATCACCACCTAAGTCAATGTCATAGTAAAACCCTTCTGAGATAACAGGTCCTACCCAAAACTGAGCGTGTGGATACAGTCTTGAAATGGCTTCAGCCATTAAATGAGCTGTGGAATGGTTCAGAATATTGAGTTCTGGGTTTTCTTTAATATTAATCATAAAATTTCTCCTTTTCAAATAAAAAAGATCTTTCATCTAAGGACGAAAGATCTCGCGGTACCACCTTAATTCATGTCAAAGACATGCTCTCAAATCTTTAACGCAGAGATACGGAACTTTTCTAAGTTCAGCCACAAAGTGGTAAGTCAATCTGTACTCGCATGTTTCACACCAACCAACATGTCTCTTGTTCTGTACTGGATTACTCGTGTCTTTGTGATAACACTATAAAATAATCATAGTTATTTTCAAATAAAAGTCAAGTTAGAATGCAAAGTTTCCATCTTTAAATACGACAACTTCACTTCCATCTTCTTTAACCCCAAGAATTGACATATCTTCACTTCCAAACATGAAATCGACGTGTTCATTTGAAAAGTTCATCCCTACAGCTTTAAGTTCTTCATCACTCATGGTGGTCCCATTAAGGACATTCATAGGATATGCTCTTCCTAACGCCATATGGCATGAAGCATTTTCATCATAGAGCGTATTATAGAATAGAATATTCATATTTGAAATGGGTGAATCGTGTGAGATGAGTGCAATTTCACCAATAGAACGGACTCCTTCATCACTATTCATGAGATAATCTAATGTTTCCTTACCCACTTTCGCATCATACTCAACGACTTTTCCATCTTTAAAGACGAAGTAGAATTCATCAATGAGACGTCCTTGATACGATAAAGGTTTTGTGGCCACCACTTTTCCATTCACACGATCTTTGTGAGGCATAGTGAAGGTTTCTTCCGTTGGAATATTTGGATTAAAGATTTGACCATTCGCAGCCACTTCTGCGCCACCAGCCCAACGATGATTTTTCACTAGACCAACCTCAACATCAGTCCCGATACTATTTTTGAATTTAAGTGACGAGAATTGGTGTTGGTTAAGCTTGTCATTGTTGGCATGAAGTGTTGTGTTATGAACGTCCCAATCAAGCATTGGATCATTATCATCACTGACACGAACAGCCTTAAAAATAGCTTCCCATAACGCATTCACAGCATCGTTTTCATTTAAATCCGGGAATATTTTTTTAGCCCAGAAGGTATTAGGAATCGAAACAAGTGACCATTGGGATTGATTAGCCATCATATGTTGGCGATAAAAAGCAATGGCTTTTTGTGTAGCGGAAGATACTTTCGCAATCACACTAGCATCCACATCATCCATTAAACCAGGTGCAGGGGCATAAATGCTTAGTGCAGCTGCGCCTTCATCCACAAAACGACGATATTGAGCCACAACCCAATCATCAACATTTGCGATACGATCAATGTTAGCATTTTTATAAGTAAGACGAGATGTTAAATCATCTGTCCATCGGACAAAAACATAGCCTGCTTTCGCATCTTCATAAGCACTTTCTACACATAAGCGAACAAATTCTTGGGCATTGACAGGTGCTGTAATGACTAAAGTTTGTCCTTCTTTCAGCCCTGTACCATTAAGTACCGCAAGTTTAGCATATTTTCTTAATTTACTTTCAAAACTCATATTATACTCCTTGTGATTTAGGAAGCATTGCAGCTCCAATTAGCCCTGGTTCATCCAGCTGGGCTTTAATAAATGGTGTATTGGCGAGTGGTGGATGGACTTTTGAAGCATATGAATTAATCATCGTTTCAAAGTATAAATCACTGGATTTAGTCACACCACCTCCTAAGATAAACGCATCTGGATCCACAATATGGGCAATATAGGAAAACATGGTTCCCATATCAAATGCCATTGTTTCGATAATTTGACGCGCTTGAGGATGAGTATCCTTGAGTTTAAACACCTCATAAGCAGATTCAATGTTTGGATCAATGAGTGATTGACCTTTGCGTATTAAAGCACGACCACTTGCTTCATTCTCAATAGCCCCTACATTGAGATGATTAATATGATCACGATGCAAATCAATAATGAGATTACCGATTTCACCTGCATGCCCTACTCGACCACTCACAATCTTTCCATGAACAATAAGAGCTCCACCAATGCCCGTAGATTGAGTTACATAGTAAACGACATCTTTACCTTTACCAGCACCAACTAAAGCCTCAGCAAGCCCAGCAACGTTCGCATCGTTATCTAAGAAGACTGGAAGCGAAAGTTTTGCTTCAAGTACTTTTTTAAGGGGATATTTGGTCAGTGCTGGAATATTGGTGGCCATAAGCATGCACCCTTCCTTAACATCGACAGGTCCTGGAACTCCAAGTCCAATGCCCAATGCCTTTTCATAATTTGGCAATTCTTGGATACATTCAACTAAGTTATTAATAATCGTTTCAGCATCTTCCAAGGCTTTTGAATCTCTTTTAACAACCTCATGGACATGTCCACGTTCATCGACGATGGCTGCACGTATATTGGTACCACCTAAATCAATCCCAATATAAGTATTCATTACTTCACCTCAACTATTTTCATCATGTTGGCAGTGCCTTCCCCAGTTGGATATCCAGCTGTAATAATGACTTGTTTGCCAACAGGAATACCATATGTTTTCGCAACAGTGCTTGCCAGTGCATCATCATTGGTCATTTCATTTTGAATATCTGAATACACAGGAATCACTCCCCAGTTACATAATAAGCGACGGGCATTCTCTTTTGTGAAGGTAACCGCAAATATCGGCACTGGAGGACGGAATTTTGAGATACGACGAGCTGTGGAACCCCCTTGAGTAAAGGCAATAATGGCCTCAACTTCATCTAGGTTTAGCGCAGAATCCGCCACAGAAATTCCAATTGAATCTTGAACCGTACGCTTTGATGTTTTAATCGCATGATCAAGGCGTTCACGATATGGAATAATCTCTTCCATCGAACGAGCAATTGTATCCATGGTGGTGACCGCCTCTATAGGATAGGCACCTACCGCAGATTCTCCTGATAACATAATTGCATCAGTCCCATCAAGCACGGCGTTCGCAACGTCATTCGCTTCAGCACGAGTTGGACGAGGATTACTCATCATTGATTCAAGCATATGCGTTGCGGTAATCACAGGTTTTCCAAATTCATTCGCAGCCGCAATGATTTTCTTTTGATAAATTGGTACATGAGCCATAGAGACTTCAACACCTAGATCTCCACGTGCCACCATCACTCCATCCGCCACTTCTAAAATCTCACGGATATTATCATAACCTTCTTGGTTTTCAATCTTCGCAATAATTTGAATACGAGGTTGACCTTCTTCAATAAGAATTTGTCGAATTTCTTGAATGTCTTGCGCACGACGAGTAAAACTTGCCGCAATGTAGTCTACATTATGCTTGCATCCAAAGCGAATATCCGCATCATCTTTCGCAGAAATAAACGGCATTGAAAGTTTCACGTTAGGAACATTCACACCTTTTCGAGTTTTAATGACTCCTGGATTTTCAATTTGACATGTGATTGAATCGTGATCTTTCGCAATAATATTCATTGCGATTTTACCATCATCAATCAGCACACGATTTCCAACACTGACATCATCAAACACTTGAGCTGGATTAATCGAGAAACGCTCACTATTTCCAACCACTGTTTCTTTCACAATCTTAATTATTTGATTGGCACTCACTTCCATTGACCCATTCTCAATTTGATCTACACGGATCTCAGGACCTTTAGTGTCAAGAAGAATTCCTAAATTGAACCCACTTGTATCAGCGACTTGACGAATCATATTGATACGTTCTAAGTGTTCACTGTGTTCTTCATGAGAAAAGTTTAAACGACAAATATTCATTCCTGCTTTCGCAAGTGCTTCAATCATGTCTGGAGTTTTAGATGCTGGACCAATTGTGCAGATAATTTTAGTTTTTCTAATTTTTCGTGTCATAACTTTATACGAGCCTTTCGTGAAGTTTGAATAAATGCTTTCTAGATTTCTTAGGCATACTTAAAGCAGTTTCAATATCTATGGAGACAATTTGATTGTCCATAATCCCAATACATTGACCTCCTAATCCTTGAAGTAAGACTTCAACGGCTTTATCACCCATGCGTGTCGCCAGTACCCGATCAAATGCGGTTGGCGAACCCCCACGTTGAACATGGCCTAAGACTGTTGCACGTCCAGAGAAACCTGATGTTTTACTAATTTTGTTTGCGAGCATTTCCGCATCTGTGATTTTCTCTGAAATAATGACAATCGCATGCTTTTTATTCTTAACTTCTTCATAGTATTTTATGAGATTGAGAACTTCAACTTCATCATATCCATTTTCAGGAGTAATAATGACTTCGGCCCCACATGATAATCCTGCATATATCGCAAGGTCACCACAACGATTCCCCATCACCTCGACAACTGAACAGCGATGATGACTTGATGAAGTATCCCTCAACTTATCAATGGCTTGAATGACTGTATTTAAGGCGGTGTCAAAACCAATGGTGAAGTCTGTAGAGGCAATATCGTTATCAATGGTTCCTGGAAGGCCCACACAATTAATTCCATGAGACGTTAAAGCTAGTGCTCCTTTGTAGGTGCCATCACCTCCAATAGTCACGAGCGCTTCAATGTCATGTTTTCTAAGAATTGCTGCGGCTTGTTTTACGACTTCATTGTCTTTGAATTCTGGTAACCGTGCAGACCCTAACATGGTCCCACCTTTGACCATAATATCACTGACACTTGATCGTGACAAAGGGACAAAATTTTCTTCTAATAATCCTTTATAACCGTTGTAGATTCCAATGACTTCCACACCTTGAGTGGTTGCACTACGTGTGATAGCCCGGATGGCCGCATTCATTCCAGGGGAATCTCCCCCTGATGTTAATACTCCAATTTTCTTAATCATGTGTTTCTCCTCGCCCCCTATTTTACCATAACAATTGTGCATGATTAAAGGAAAACCTTTCGACTATTCATGACTATTGTGTCTTGTTTCACATTTATGTCTTATGGTTTTCTTTTATTGACATCGCGAATTAAAAACGGTTGGGATAAACCTAAAATACGTTCAATCATGCGATCAGCCTTGACATACGATGCATCATTTCGACTTAAAGCATAGTGTTCTTTTAAAGCATCAATCGCAATATTTGATGTGAAAAACGTAGGTTTTTGTTGTTCAAGACGCTGATTTAATGCTACAAGCAATAATTCATCGCGTACAAAGGCCGAGACACTTTCTGCACCAATGTCATCCATGAATAAAACATCCACTAAAGCCACATCATTGAGAATGGTTTTAAGTTGTTCTGGATCATCAAAACTTAGTTTTGCGGACGAAATCCAAGTTGGAACATGCACAAAGGATACTTTTTTACCTTCTTTGGCTAACGTGTTAGCCAAGGTTGCTAACATGGTTGTTTTCCCCACTCCTGGAGCACCATATAAGTATAGTCCTTTACCACCATGTTTTAACCATTCTTTGATTTTCATAAAGGCCTGAATGGTTGAAGCTGATTGATGTTCATCCATCGTCAAATCACTCAGAGTCATGTTTTGTGCAAATGCAGGAACATGATTAATTCTAAAGTTTTTCTGATGGGCTTTAGCTTGTAAATGCTCTTTCATATAGTCACATGCTTCAATCGCAATATCAAGAATCACACCATCCACTTGAATGGTTTTGCGATAACCCACTTTGGCTTGTCGACACACACTTAAACCTAGACATCCACGACAAAGGGATTGCTCTGCAATCACACTGAGAAATTTACTTTGATGTCGCTTTATTTGATCAATTGTAATTAAGCCTTGATTGATCCATGTCTTAATGAGTTCATCTTGAAGTAACTTCTCATGATTTTGATTAAATATTGCTTCATCAAAAGGATATGATGCTACCTTTATTTCATTCATCATCCATCTCCTTTAATTGTTTAAGTAAGTTTTCTTTATCATGTGAATCATCGACTTGATCATAATAATCAGGAAGTTGAACCACCTTACTTGATGTAACACTTGTTTGTGATGTTACATAACGCTTCGCATCTTCGATATTTTTAACCTTTGCTCTCACCCATGATTCCCCGATTTGCTCAGCATACTTACGGGTAAATCGCCCTTGAGAGGATTTTAAGATGGTTTCTAATAGGAAATTAAACGTTTCTTGATCAAAAGTGTATTTTTCTTTTAAATATTCAATGAGTTGTTGATCCTTTTGAATGATAGGTCGACCTTCATTGAGTGCTGTAAAGAAACTAAGGTGGTGTTGTTGATAAGATAAGTTTGTATATCCAGAAACTTGATGCATCGTTTTAACATTTTGAAGAAGTTTATCAAGGTTAATGGTTTGCTTATCGTAATTAATGACTTTACTCACATATTTGCGCATACTTGCTTCATCAACTAAGTATGTATTCGCTATATTTTCAATCGTTTGCATAATTTCTGGAGTTCTAAAAACCATTGGAAAGATAATATCTGTACATAGATTTAAAAATAGATTTGGTTTGAAAAAAGAGTCTTGAGTTGAAGATTGAATCGTTTGTTTTTGAAAATTTTGTTCTTGAGATTCATCCCATGATAGTTGACGTTGGTTGTATTTAAAAGATGTTGGTGTAAGATTTTGTGATAGTGGTGGATACTTCATCATCAGTGCTTTTAAATACAAACTCTCTTGAGTCGATAAAAGTCTTCCAAAGAGTGGATGATCAGTAAGTTGTGTGATTGAAAGTGGTGCTTTTAATACTAAAGTAATGACATTATTTTGCTCATACCATTCACATAAACCTACTGAAACACATGATTGAAGAAGTGGTTCAACTTCATGATCAAATACATTGAGATGAATTGCTAAATCATGACTTGTAAATGATCCTTCACGAATCGTTGAAAATGCACAACAAAGCATGTACATAGACACAGTTTGAGGTGTCACAATTAATGAATATGCAAGTTGCAGTGCATTCAAATCTTGTGTTGATAAGGTGATGGGATGATGAATAATCCATTTCTTCATGATATGCGCTCCTTAATCAAATATGTCAGTGACGTAATGAATTCTTCTAATGTGAATTCATTATGCACTAAAACATCTGCTTGTGCACATTTTTCTTCAATAGACCACTGCTTTTCTTTAAGAAATTGATACGTTGATTCCGACATTCCCCGTGAAATAGCTCGAGAATGTGAAGTCGTTTCACTGACGACAATACACCATACTTCATCAAAGTAATCTTGCCAAGATGCTTCAAATAAAAGTGGAACTTCACAGACACAATGATCTTGTGAATGCTCTGATAAAAAAGCCATCATTTTAATCAAGACATGATCATGAATTAATTGAATGTACTGTTTATAAAATGTTGGATCATTCAATGAGATAATAAGTTTTGATTTATCGATGACATGTTCTATCACAAGATGAGGAAACATTCTGTAAACCTTGGTCACAAATTCATGATCATGATAGAGTTCACTCACTGCACTATCGGCTGAAAACACTTGAAATCCATAGGCTTTAAAAACATTCAATGCAGTTGATTTACCACTTGCGATTGAACCAGTTAAACCTATTTTAATTCCTTTTGACAATGTGTGCATACATAGGTTCCTCGATTAGCTACGATGATTTTGATGATTGGTTTTTTACAGACGATGCATGGTTGTTGTGCTCGCATATGCACTTGAAGTTGTAATTGAAATAATCCATCAATGCCCATGGCATTAGTGTATGTTCGAATAGAACTTCCTCCTAAAGCTATCGCTTCATTGAGTACTGCTTTGATTTCATGATGAATGATTTTAATGTGCTTTAACTTCAGACGATTAACAATCGTTTCAGGATGGATGCGAGATCTAAAACAAACCTCATCGACATAAATGTTTCCAAGTCCTGTAATCACTTCTTGTGATAGTAAGAATGCTTTTAATGAGCGTTTTGACTTTCTCATCGCATCAAAGAGTAGCTTTGGTGTAAATGCAGGATCATTAAACTCAATTCCAATATGTGATAATGATTCATTCACATCATCCGTTATCAACATGCGACCGAATTTTCGAGTATCTTGATAATGCAAGACCCTATGATCATCCAGTTGAAAACTGACATGAACATGTTTATTCGCTCTTTCAAAACTTGTATTAATAAAGAAGCGGCCTTCCATACGTAAATGAATAATTAAGAAACAATCGCTTAGATGAATGATAATATACTTCCCTCGACGTGAAAATGATTGAATCGTTTGATTGATGAGTTGTTCTTTAAAACCATCATTAAAATATACAATTGAAGGCGTATGAACCAATACATCTTCAATTTTTCGTTGAAGAATGAGCGTTTCCAATGTTCTTACGACTGTTTCAACTTCAGGAAGTTCAGGCATTACTTCGCCTCCATCCAACTTTCACCTTCACTCATCGACACTTCAAGGGGTACAGATAGCTCAATCACATGTTCCATGATGTCTTTCATAAGTGGTTTTAACCATTCTAATTCATCTTTTGCGGCATGCACAACAAGTTCATCATGGACTTGAAGAATAAGTTTAGATTTTGCTTGTCTGGATTCTAGAGCTTGATGTAGACGAATCATTGCTATCTTAATAAGATCGGCTGCACTTCCTTGAATCGGTGCATTCATCGCCGCACGTTTACCAAACTCGCGGACACTATAGACTGGTGAAGATAATTCATGAATCATACGGCGTCGTTTAAATAATGTACTGACATAACCTTGCACTTGGGCACTCATGATTACATCATCCATAAAGGCTGTTATTCTCGGAAAACTTTGATGGTATTTTTGGATGAATTGAGCCGCTTCTTTACGATCAATCTTTAGTTGTTCACTAAGTCCAAAATCAGAAATACCATACACAATTCCAAAGTTTACAGCTTTCGCTGCACGGCGCATGGCAGATGTCACTTCATTGATGTCGACATGATAAATGTCCATGGCGGTTTTGGTATGAATATCAATGCCTTCTTGAAAAGCCTCAATCATCTTCGTTTCATTAGATAAGTGTGCAAGTAGACGTAGTTCAATTTGCGAGTAGTCCGCAGCTAAAAGAACATGTTGATCATCATCTGGAACAAATACACGTCGAATGATAATTGTATCTTCATTACGGACCGAGATATTTTGTAAGTTTGGATTGTTTGAGGAGAGTCGACCTGTTGTCGTACTGACTTGGGAGTATTCAGTATGAATCCGTGAGCTTTGGCTTACATATTTTTGTAGCCCTAAAGCATATGTAGAATAAAACTTTTGAAATTTTCGATAATCAATAATGAGTGGAATAATTGGATGTTTATCCATCAGTGACTCTAAGACGTCGATGTTAGTTGAGCGTTGCTTATTGGCTGGCAATTTTAAATCGTCAAACAAGTAGTTCGCAAGTTGCTTTGGAGAGTTCAGATTTAAATTCGGTAGATTGGTGATTGATTGAATGTCTTGTTCTAACTTTTCAATTCTTTCAGCCGTTGATTGCGCAATATCTTTAAGTGCATTTTCATCCACTTTAATGCCTAATTGCTCCATACTGAAGAGTACTCGTGTAAGTGGCTTTTCAATGTCAAGGTAGACATCTTCTAACTCATTTTCTTTTAGTTTTGCTTTCCATCCATCAATGGCTTTCGCAACTTCAAACATGCATTGCATATCTGATTGAATCATATTTTTCTTATCCATAGGAATTTGGAAATAATCTTTAAGTTTATCAAGTGACGTTAAAGAAGAATCGATGAGATTGGCGATGATGAGAGCATCATCTCCAGTCTTAATCTCTACATTAAATAGTGATGCTTCATGCATCGCACGTTTGATATCAATGAATATTTTATCTTGAGATGATCCTAGAAATGTTGAAAGTTCTTCGTTGAGTGTTTGAATCACAACCATTTCTTCATCATTACCCACTAACCATACCTCTTGATTAAACATCACAATCGGACATTTATGCGATGCAAGTTGAGAAACACTTTGGAGTGTTTTAGATGATGAAACTTTTTCTAAAGAAAGAGATGCTAAAGATTGTGATAAGGTATTCATATCATATAGTCTTAAAAAACGTGCACCTTCTTCATAATTTGGGGTGTATTCAAGTTCTTGTAATGAAAACGGTAATGGAATGTCATGGATAATTGTTGCTAAATGCTTTGAAAGATAGGCCTGATCTTTATAATTCACTAAATTCTCTTTGAGTTTTCCTTTAATTTCATCAATGTGCTCATATAAAACATCTATGTTTTGATATGTTTCAATAAGTTTCTTAGCCGTTTTCTCCCCAACATTAGGAACACCTGGAATGTTATCGGCACTATCCCCCATTAAAGCTTTCATTTCAATGACTTGATAAGGCTTAAGTCCTTCAGTTTCAAATAATGAATCTAGGTCTAATGTTAGTGTTTCAGTTAGTCCCTTCTTCATGAGCACAACACTGGTTTGTTCATTGATAAGTTGTAATAAGTCTTTATCCGATGACAAAATAACAATCGATTGTTCATCAAAGCGACGTGTTGATGAGCCGATAATATCATCGGCTTCAAAACCTTCAATTTCATAACGTGGGAACGCACAAGCATCTAAAAAATCACGAATGAGTTGGAACTGATCAATAAGTTCTTGTGGAAGTTCTTTCCGTGTTCCTTTATAGTCTTGATATTGTTCATGTCTAAAGGTCTTAGCTTTCGCATCAAATGCAAAAAGCACATGGGTCGGTTGAATCATAGCTAAAGCCTTGATAATCATATTTGTGAACCCAAAAAGAGCATTAGTAGGTTGCCCTGATTTTGAAACCATCATATTTCCATAAGCAGTGGCATAATAAGCTCTAAAGATGAGCGAGTTTGCATCAATTAGTAATAATTTAGACATAGTTTATCACCTTTCAAAATAAGCCTCAAATGAGGCTATTTTCCAATCGATTCTAGTAATCTTAGATTCTCTAACATTATGCTTAAATAATCTTTATTATTCTCTTTATCACTTTCACTAAGTGCAGTGAGATTGCTTAGATTTATGACTGTAAGTTCTAGCTCTTCAACAAGCTGATTAAACAACTCACGATGTTCATCACTTAAGTTCGCTTCATAGGCAATATAGCGCACTTCATTTTGAAGTATGGTTTCTTTAATGATGTTGAGTTGAGCAGAATTTGGAATGACTCCATATCGTGACATAACCACTGGAAAAACTTGGATATTATACGCTTTTTGCCAATGCCCAAACGAAGGAGAAATCGAAACAATTTTGATATTTGACGTTTCATTCTTTAGTAACTGATATTGTGCATCAAGTAATACTAAATCATTCTGAAGTGATGTGAAGTTCGTGTTAATGAGGGCTTCATTTTCTGGATAATTTTCGATTAAGAAATCTCTTAAACTTTTCGCAATGGATAGCATATTAATTGGATCAAGCCAAACATAAGGATCTTGTTGATACATATCCACCATATCAAAAAGAACACTTTCATAATATCGATTTTCCACCCATAATTTCACCCCTCCGACATTGACACTTTCAAATCGCTTGAATGGATACGCAGGAGTTATTGAAAGAATATCCATCCGTTTTGCTTCTGAGACAAAAATGTCATCACGATAAATATCAAAATATGGTTCAAGTTGACCAAAATACATGATTAAATCAGCTTCTTTAAGAGATTCTAAAGATGATGTGTTAAATTGTGACGTCAGCATATAATCTCCATCACTAAGTTGACATACATCGATAAAACTGCCTCCAAGACGCTTCACTAAATATTCCATAGGATACACACTGACACATATTAAAGGACGCTGTGGAGCACAAGCGCTAAGTAGCATCAATAAAACGAGTCCAATTATACTTTTTTTCATATATCTCCTTAATTATACCATAGTGAATTAGCGGTAGTTGATGTAGGTTTCCTTTTGACGTCGTCGCTTTTGGTTAATTTTCTCAATGTGTTGATACTTTGAAAATATGAAAACACTTAACAACATCCATGGAATGTTCAATATCATAACGAAAAATACTCTTTGAGTGAACCAAGTTAGTGGTAATAAGGTCGTTTTTAAAGTTACAAACAGAATTGAATAATTGAATAATTCACGCATAAAGAGTAACACTAACAAAAAGACAACTCTCTCAAATCCATTATCATTAAAGTATGTTTTTAATTGATGCGCTATGATTATCACAATGATCAAACTCAATGAGTTCACAAAAAGTGGGGTTGCATAAAATACATCTAAACCAAGACCTAAGAAAAACAAAACCATAATCTCTTTCAAATTGATGCTGTGATGATGCGTATGCAAAAGCACAATGAAAAAGAAAGTATTGACTGGAATACTTTGTGAAATGGCTAGAATTGGAAATACCTGAGTCAGACTCATGATTAACAAATCTAAGATAATCGCACCACAATAGACAATGTATTTATTCATCATTTGATCCAACTTTAATCACTAATACATAATCAAATGTCATGAAGGATGCGGAGGGCCTGACCCAAATACGTGCTGAAACAGAGTTTGGAAGTTGTTCAATCTCTTCCACATAACCGACTAAAAGTCCTGAAGGATACACTCCTCCGAGTCCTGATGTGATAACCGTGCTTCCTACGTTCACAGTTGTATTTGTGTCGAGTAAGATTAATCGAAATAATCCCGTATTTGGATTATAGTCATCTAAAACCGCTTCTGCACTACTGGTAGGTGAAAGTTGAATACGCACCGAGACTTTATTTTCAACATCCTGTGAAGTTAATAATCGTACAATTGAAGAGCGCTCAAATACCGTCTCAACCTTTCCAACCAAACCTAAAGAAGTAATCACTGCCTGATTTTCTTCGACTCCATCTAAGTAACCTCCATTAATAAGAAAAATGGAACTAAATGAGTCTGCAGAGCGAGACGTTACTCTAAAAGGCAATGTAGAAAAATCCATCATACTTTCCTTAAGTTTAAGTAATTGCTTGAGTTCACGGATTTGGCGATATGATTCTTCAAGTTCAGCACGAAAAGCAGCTAAACGATCAAGCTCTGCTTGAGTGAGTCGCTGCTCTTCTTTCAACTTCGAAAAAGTAAGAAAATCATCTACAAATTGGTTTGCAGTTTCAATGGGATATGTGAAGAGTGTATATGATATTGAACCAAGAATAGAATATCCTCGTTGTTGAAGATTATTGACTAGTCTATCGGCAGACACCACAATAAATAAGATGTAAAAAAGTACACTTAGTGATAAAAAGCTCATGAATAAAATAAATGTGGTTGGTTTGCGTTTTCTCATAATGATTACATTATAAAGAAAAAACGTTTCTTCTTCAATCAAACAAGTTCATTTGCCTTAAAGAGATATATCCTGAAGCGGAAACGATTAAGTGATCAAGAAGTGGTATTCCCATTAGATCACCAATTTCTTTAAGATTTTGTGTCACTTGAATATCTGCAGAAGATGGCGTCAGGGTTCCTGAAGGATGATTATGAACCACCATAATCGGGACTTTGACAGTTGAAAACAAGATAAAATCTAATGAGTAGCGTGAATGCTGCTTTTTTTGTGTCAAGCACTAAAATAATTGTGTTGTATGTGTTGTATGTT